>JBDHVO010000020.1:0-11016 GCA_039809675.1 Proteocatella sp. | reverse complement strand
AAGAAGCGGGGCGTATAATTAAGTGGGAAAATCTCCCACTTTTATTTATATAAAATTGTCAGAGGAGCAATATAATATGCAGGTATTTAATCTAACAAGCCTTAATACTACCCAGGAGGTTCCAAGATCCATATACAAGCCTATCAACATAACAGATGAATGTATATATTTGGAAAAAATCCTCCTTACCCTGGACGACACCTGGAGTAATGGGATATGGGCCTATAATCTGGCTATGAACAAGATGCACAGAGTTGACCAGGGCCAGCACGTGGACCACGCAGACCTTTATGACATAGACACACCGACTGTCCACTGGAATGATACAGGCAGAATCAATCCAGACACCATGTATTTTGCTACTATTACAGAGCTTGGAGATGAAAACTATATTGAGTTTTATGAAATAGACCTTATAGATAATGTTCAAAAAAGTATCCTGGGCTTTAAATTCGATAAAGAATCTCTTCTTTACAAAAATATGGAGGTCCTTGATACAGGCTACATCCTTTTCAGGCTCAGCTATGACCTTGAAATGTCAGAGACAGATTTTTTTGATGTAGTCTATCTTATAGATGTGAGGGAAAAAAAATACTACGAAATTCTTGATGAAGAGTTTAAAATAAACTATGGTCGCAGGATAATTATAGGCGAGGGCGATGATGCCAGGATCCTCTTTGATGAATACTTCCTCAGTGAGGAGGAACAAGCAGAAATGATGGTATCTGATGACCTGGAGCTTATTTTTGACTTGCCTGAAAATCTTGACGAAGGAATACTTCACAAAAATGCCATAAAGGTAGCAAAACTGAAGAATTTCATCGAAGAAGTAAAGGCTGGCAAAGAAGAGCTCAGCTTTGAAATCTTAGACCAAATTGAAGGCGAAGGCTCCATAAGACTTATAGGGGAAACAGAAGAAAATATCTATTACAAGAAGAAGTATTATGATTTTGTCCTTAGAGAAAGAGGGGATTTTCTCTCCCTAAGACAAATTGGCAGTTTCGAAGTGCATAAAATAAACAAAGAAACTTTGGAAACCACCTTTATCCGCAATCTCCACGGAGATATTGAAGTAAAAACCAATATGAACAGGGCCTATACAGTAATTCCTCAGAATAAGGTTATAAAAATCCAGGACTTTGATACAGAGGAAATTATATATACCTACAAAAAAAGATATATAGGCAGGGCAAAGGAAGATATAATAGAATTTGCCGCAGACGAATATCTGGTTATTGGTCTTGAATCTACAGATACTCTGAAGAATATGCGCTATATGATTGTGGATGCCTACACGGACGAGATAATCACCATAGGCAACGATGTACTCCAGCTCCAAGACTATCTCTTTGTCGTATAAAAGCATTATGTTTAATTATTTACAAACAAGTAAATTTACTATATATTAGGCTTACAGGAGGTATTAAAAATGATAAATATTGAAATATGTGCAGGCTCTCAGTGCATGATGAACGGAGCCTCGTCTATGCACGAAATGATAGAGGAGCTACTTGAAGACCTCAAGGAGCAAGGCCATGAGGTTGACCTGAAGCTTGGATTTACCAAATGCATGAAATTTTGCAAGCAAGATAGCTCTCAGACACCGGTAGTAAAAATTAACGACGAAATAATCAAAAAGGCTTCTGCTCCAGTAGTAATGGAGAAAATAATGGAGCTTGTAAAATAGGGGGTACATATGCTTGGTTTATTCACAGATGTTATTAGTATACGCAGAAAAGTATTCGCTGAAGTTGCATCCTTTGCATTTGAAGATAGGCCACTGAGTGACCTGCCAAAAGCTTTGTATAATATAATTCCGGGAGAAGAAGCAACCTACAGGAATGATATATTTAAGGAAAGGGCCATAGTTGGAGAAAGAGTAAGGCTGGCTATGGGACTTGATGTAAGGAGTGCCGGAGTTTACGGCCCCATAACTGATGGTATGGAGGAGGTAGACGTAGATGTAAGAATGTATGAACCTCCCCTGGTAAATGTAATTCCCTTTGCCTGCGAGGCCTGTCCTACAAAAACCTACGAGGTAACAGACCAGTGCAGGAGATGCATAGGACATCCCTGTCAGACCACTTGTCCTGTAAATGCTATTACAATAGATAAGAAAAAGGCAAATATAGACCAAAACAAGTGCATAAAATGTGGTAAGTGTAAGGATGTATGTCCTTATGGCACAATAATAATGTATGACAGGCCATGTGCTGCGGCCTGTGGTGTAAACGCCATTGGCAGCGATGAGCTTGGCAGGGCAAAAATTGACCATGACAAGTGTGTATCCTGCGGAGAATGTATGCAGAGCTGCCCTTTTGCAGCCATAGCTGACAAATCTCAAATCTATCAACTGGCAAAAGCTCTAAGGAAGCAGGATAACATCCATGCTATTGTGGCACCTGCATTTGTCGGCCAGTTTGGTCCCATGGCAAAACCGGCCCAGGTATTTGAAGCAATCAAGCGGCTGGGCTTTAAAAATGTGCTTGAAGTAGGCATAGGAGCAGATATTGGAACAATCCATGAGGCCCAGGAATTTTTGGATGAAGTGCCTAGCAAGGTTCCTTATATGGGGACAAGCTGCTGTCCGGCCTGGTATAGCATGGTCAAAAAAATGTTTCCGGACCAAGCTAAATATATATCTGATTCAGCAACGCCAATGATTGCAACGGCAGCCTTTATAAAGAAGGAGGACAAGGATGCCAAGGTTGTATTTATAGGCCCTTGTGTTGCCAAAAAGCTTGAAGCTCTTGAAGAAAATACAAGAAACTATGTGGATTTTGTAATAACCTTTGAAGAGCTCTTTGGACTTTTTATTGCTAAGGATATAGAGCCTTCAGAAATAGAAACGCAAGAGATTATTGACCAGGCTTCCTTTGTTGGAAGGGGCTTTGCATCATCAGGAGGAGTTGCCCACGCAGTTAGCAAGGTGGCCAGCCAGTTAGACCCGACAGCTGTAATAAAATATGAAACAGCCAACGGCCTTCATGAGTGTGTAAGGCTTATGAGACTGGCAAAGGCTGGCAAAAAAGACGGAATGCTTTTGGAGGGTATGGGCTGCACAGGTGGCTGTGTAGGAGGACCTGGTACTGTAATATCTATATCCCAGGCTCAAAAGGCCCTTAAGGAATTCCAAAGCGAGGCCTCAGCCAGGCTTTCTACAGACAATCAATTTATAAATAAATAATAAAAAAGAGCTTGAAATCCTAAGGATTTTAAGCTCTTTTTATGATAGAATTAAAGAAAAATGTGCCGCCTGGCCAAGCAAGGAGAAGATATGAACCTCTTTCAGATAAATAATCTAACCAAGACCTATGGGGATAAAATAATATTTGATAATATAGCCCTCAATATAAACTCGGAGGATAAAATAGGAGTAATAGGAGTTAATGGGGCCGGAAAATCAACCCTTTTAAGAATAATAGGGGGCCTTGATACAGGCGACACCCAGGATATCATGAAATCCAGCTCGCTAACAATTGAATACCTAGGCCAAGCAATGGAGCTTGATAGTGACCTGACAGTATTAGAGCAGGTCTTTAAGTCTGATTCAAAAATAGTAAGGCTTGTTGGGCAATATGAGGGAGTAGTTGAAAAGCTAAACAAGAACCCGGATGATAAAGACCTTCAGGACAAGATGCTGAAGCTAAGCAGTGAAATGGACATAATGGATGCCTGGGGGCTTGAAAGCGAAGCTAAAAAAATCCTGACAAAGCTCAATATCAGTGATTTTGACAAAAAAATAGGAGATTTATCAGGGGGGATGAAAAAAAGAGTAGCCCTGGCAGGAGTCCTTATAAGACCCTCTGACCTGCTTATTTTGGATGAGCCTACCAACCATATTGATAACGCCACAGTAGAATTTTTGGAAAATATAATAAAAACCACCAAGGCTGCTGTAATAATGGTAACCCATGATAGGTATTTTTTGGATAGGGCAATGAACACAATTGCCGAGCTGAAGGACGGTAAAATATACAAATACAGTGGAAACTACACAAAGTATTTGGAAATAAAGGCTCAGAGAGAATTTGATGAAAACATAATTGAAGAAAAAAAGAAAAAGCTCTACAAAAGCGAGCTAGAATGGATAAGAAAAGGGGTCGAAGCAAGACGGACTAAGCAAAAGGCTCGAAAGGAAAGATTTTTTCAGCTGGAGGAAGAAATTGAAAATAAAGGCGAATCGGCATTAAATATAAATATAGCCCAGGAGAGGCTGGGGAATAAAATAATTGATGCCCAGGGAATTTCAAAAGCCTACGGAGGCAGGTCCTTGTTCGGGGACTTTACCTACACGCTTCAAAGGAGCGACAGAATAGGCATAGTAGGTGAAAATGGAGCCGGAAAAACAACCCTCCTCAATATTCTCGCCGGAAGGCTTGAGCCTGACGAGGGCCGGGTAGAAATCGGAGATACAGTAAAAATCTGCTACTACACCCAAGAAAACGAGGATGCACCGGAGGACCTAAGAGTAATAGACTATATAAAAAAGGAAGCTGAATATGTATCTACGGCCGAGGGTAAAAAGATCACGGCATCCCAGATGCTGGAAAATTTTTTGTTTTCACCCAAGGCCCAGCAGACTCAGATTGGCAGGATTAGCGGCGGAGAAAGAAGAAGGCTTTATCTTTTAAAGCTCCTTATGCACTCGGCAAATGTCCTTTTTTTGGACGAACCAACCAATGACCTTGACATAGAAACCCTAAGCATCCTAGAGGACTATATCAACCACTTTGATGGGCCTGTAATCACTGTATCCCATGACAGATATTTTTTGGATAAAATATGCAATAAGATATTTCTGGTTGAGGGGGGTAAAATCCAATACTTTATGGGCAATTATGAGGATTTCAGAGACCAGTATAAAGAGGTATTAGAAGATAGGTCAAAAGCAGGGATTTTTCAAAATTCAAAGCCTGACCCTGGCTTTAAAAAAGAAGAAAACTCAAGAGAAGCAGAATCTGCCAAGCCTAAAAAGCTAAGCTATAACCAGCAAAGGGAGCTAGAGGCTCTTCCAGGTGAAATTGAGAGACTGGAAAAGGATTTGGAGGCAACGATAAAGGAAATATCAGAAACCCTTACTGACTTTGCAAAGCTTCAGACCCTTATGGATAAAAAAGAGTCCGCAGAGCTTGAGCTTCTAGAAAAAATGGAGAAACAGGAATATTATGATAATCTGTAAATAAACAGTGTTTTTTTGGGTATATAAATACGGCAGGATGCTAGAAGCATGGATAATACTTGCAGAACTTGGGAGGTAAATATGAAAAGCAAAGCTTCGATAATATCAATCTTAATGACTACAATGCTGGCTAACCCGCTGGGTGTACATGCCGAAGATCCAAAGGAAAATATAGAAAGCCTGCCTCAAAAGCCCGGCCAGAGCGTGAGAGAGGAAGCTCAGGTGAAATCCGAAATTTCAAAGGAAAAGCTAGAGCAAATTCTGACAGATTTGAAAAAAAGACTTGTTATACTGGATAAGGAAGCAGAATTCAGGTACTCTGTAGGCTTTGATGAAGGACAGAACTACTATAATCTTTCATGGTCAACTGATGCCTACTCTCAGGAAGTAAGATATGGAGACGACAAGAATATTTACTCCTACAGCCATTACATGAAAAACGAGCCCTACAGGGAAAATGAACTCAAAAAACTTCCTAAGTTTTCAAAAACTGAAGCTGAAGCTATAGCCTCAAACTTTGTTAAGCTATCCTTTCCGTCTGAGTATAGCAATTTTGTCAGGGTGGATGATTTGACAATAAGCGGCAAATATTATTATGCAAATTATCAATATAAAAGAGAAGGAATCCCTGTTCAGGGGATAAGTGCTAATGTAACCATAGATGCTGTTACTGGCAAGGTTACAAGCTTTTACACCAATTACAGCTCTGTAATAAAATTTGACTCCCCAAAAGGAGTAATTTCGGAAAAAGAGGCTCAGTCAATATACAGGAGTAAGGTTGGTCTTAAAAAAATCTACACCTGGGACTATGATGAAAAATCTGGCCAGCTGACCAATATTAAAATGGTATATGTACCAGGGCTTGATAATACCTATTCTATTAACGGAAAAACAGGCCAGGTAGAAAAAATACCATTTTATATGGGTTATGGAGGAATGGGCGGGGCAAAGGAAATGTCCTCTATGCAAGGAGACAATGGAATAACCCCTCAGGAGAGAAAGGAAATAGAAAAAAAATCTGGCCTTAAAACTATGGAGGAAGCCAGAAGTGCTGCCAGCAGGCTGGGACTTTTTGATAAGGACGCCCTCTTTACAGGTTCAAACCTGTACGAAAGAGCCTACTCTGATATAGGATATTCTTGGAACCTCAGCTTCTTAAAAAATGATATTTACTACAATGTGGAGCTTGATGCAAGAACCCTCCAGCTTGTTTCCTACTACGGAGAAATAACCTATGATTCACAAAAAATTGTAACCAGCCAAGCCCTTTCTGATGCAAAAAAAGCTGGCCAAGCCTTTATAGCAAAATATGCAGGTAAATACCAAAACAAGCTTGAGCTTAATGAAATGGATTTAAGCAGCCAGGTAAATGCAAAAACCAGCACAGTTCGCCTTGAGTACACAAGAATAGAAAACGGAGCCTACCTGCCGGGGGATGGCATAAGCATCACCTATAATGTTTTAACCGGCAAGGTTGCTGAATTTAGGCTTAACTGGGCAAAAGTCCAGCTACCTGTTTATACAAAGCTTGCTGACGAAAACAAAATATTAGACAAGATCCTTAACGAAAACGGTATTGAGCTTAATTATAAGCTCCGCCTCAATGAAGCTACAAGACGAAATGATGGCAAGCTTTACTATGATATAGCTGAAAAACCAGGCCTGCCTTTAATGTTTTCCGCTGAAACAGGTGAGAGGATAAGTCAGGAAGCTCAAGCAGGCAGCAAGATTAGCTATAGCGACCTGAATGATAGCAGGTACAAAAATGAAATAGCAGTGCTTGCAGGCCTTGGGATAGGCTTTGAGGGAGGCAGACTGCTTCCGGCAAAGGCTGTAAGCCAGAGAGAATACCTAGATCTTTTGCTTCAGACAAAAGAATACTACTACGGGCCAGTGCCAAGAAGCTCGGATGCAAAAGAGGATATTAAAAAATATGTTGATGCAGGTCTCCTTGTAGAAGGCGAAAAGCTGAGTGATTCTGTTATTGCAAGACAAGAAGCTGCAAAATATCTTGTCAGGGCGGCAGGCTATGAAAAGGTCGCCAGAAACCCGGAAATATTCAAAAGCACCCTGGCTGATTTTGACAAAACAGACACACCTTTAAAAGGATATGTGGCCATAGCAGATGTGCTAAAATATACTGATACACAAGGTGGACCTTTCAATCCAAAGCATAATGCCACAAGAGAAGCAGTTTTAAAAATGATATATAATTACCTTGCCTTACAATAAAATTTACTGTATTATATCTTTAATGACGAATTATAATAAAAGTGTAAACGAAAGGTGGTCGGACAATGAAGTCGAGCGATGTTAGAAAAATACTAAAATCCAAAATGCCAATAGCTGAGAAAAAAAGAATTCTTGACAAGGAACTATCCAAGCCTGCCACAGGCAAGGTGCTGGCAGGAGTCGCTTTGGCGGCTGTAGTTGCAACTGGAGTTACAAAGCTGGTATCCGATAAGATAAAAGAGAAAAAAATGATTAAGGAAATAGAAGAGCAGGAAGAAGCAGAATTTTGGGACTCTTACTATGAAAATTATGATGTGAATCAGCAAGAGCTTGAAATAGAAAACGAATTTGCCTTTAACGAAACCCTACCACCAGAAGAGGATTTTGAAAGAGAATTTGAGCAGGAACACTAAAAAAAAGAGTATGCCGCAAGCATACTCTTTTTTTGAAATTACCACGCATTCCTCTGCTTCTATTGACAGTAGTGTTAATAAATATTAAAATAGACTTATGTTTCAAAACATACTATATTGAGATTGTAAAAATTAAAAGAAAAAAGAACAAGGAGGTGAACAAAATAGGACTGGAACTTACACAAATAATAACAGGTGCGCTGATAATGGTTGTAATTTCTGTCATTTCTGCTTTAGCGGGCTATACATATCGAAAAAAAATAGCTGAGGGTAAGCTAAACGATGCAGAAACAGTGGCAGAGAGAATAATATCCGATGCAGAAAAAGAAACAGAGACTATAAAAAAAGTAAAACTGGTAGAAGCCAGAGAAGAGGCTCAGAAACTTAGGGGAGAAGCAGAAAAGGAATATAAAGAGCGACGCCTTGAAGTACAGAAGTTTGAAAAAAGAGTTCTTCAAAAAGAAGAAACCTTGGATAAAAAAATTAGTCAGATTGAAGAAAAAGATGCACGATATAACGACAAATTCAGAAAACTTGACGAAAAAGAAAGTAAGATAGACGAGCTAGTTGAAGCCCAGCAGGCAAAGCTGGAAGAAATTTCAGCCTTGACTTTGGACCAGGCCAGGGAGCAGATTCTAACTGCAGCCGAAAAGGACGTAAGGCAGGATATGGCCATTATGGTCAAGGAGCTTAACGACCAGGCTAAAGAAGAAGCCAACAAAAAAGCCAGAGAAATTGTATCCTATGCAATACAAAAGTGTGCTGCAGACCATGTGGCCGAATCAACAGTTTCCGTTGTAACCCTTCCAAATGACGAAATGAAGGGGAGAATAATCGGTAGAGAAGGAAGAAACATCAGGACTTTAGAAAATCTTACGGGCGTAGACTTTATCATCGATGATACGCCAGAGGCAGTAGTACTCTCAGCTTTTGACCCAATCAGAAGAGAGGTAGCAAGAATTGCCCTTGAAAAACTAATATCGGACGGAAGAATCCACCCTACAAGAATCGAAGAAATGGTAGAAAAAGCCAAGTCAGAGGTTGAAACAATAATCAAAGAAGAAGGTGAAAAAGCCACGTTTGAAACAGGCGTATACGGCCTTCATCCAGAACTTATTAAACTGCTGGGAAGACTAAGGTACAGAACAAGCTACGGCCAAAATGTACTGAAGCACTCGGTAGAGATATCCCATCTATGCGGGATAATGGCTACGGAAATTGGAGCAGATGCCAAGCTGGCAAAAAGGGCCGGCCTACTTCATGACATAGGTAAGGCTGTGGACCATGAAATGGAAGGTACCCATATTGAAATTGGAATGGACCTGCTCAGAAGATATAAGGAATCAAAAGATGTAATTCATGCTATGTCAACCCATCATGGAGATTATGAGCCGCAGACTGTTGAGGCAGTGCTTGTAACAGCTGCTGATGCTATATCTGCCGCAAGGCCGGGAGCAAGAGGAGAAACGCTTGAATCATACATCAAGAGACTTCAAAAGCTTGAAGAGATAGCCAACTCCTTTGAAGGCGTTGATAAATCATTTGCAATACAGGCCGGACGTGAAGTAAGGATTATGGTCAAGCCTGATAATATTAATGATGCTACCCTTCCTCTGCTTGCAAGGGAAGTAACCAAGAAAATCGAAAGTGAAATGGAGTATCCTGGCCAGATAAAGGTTAATATCATACGGGAAACACGAGCTATCGATTATGCAAAATAAAAATGAAGTTGTAAGCAAACACTGTTTGTTTGCAACTTTTTTTTGATTATAAATTTACGTGAAGTAAAAGTTGAGGGAAAATGGAAGCGAAAGAAAGAATAGACCAGCTTATTGAAAAGCTAAAATATTACAATGAGAAATATTATGTAGAAAACATAAGTGAAATCAGCGACTATGAATTTGATACCATGATGCAGGAGCTTATTTTTCTTGAAAATGAAAACCCAAGCCTGAAAAGACCTGATTCGCCAGCTGCAAAGGTGGGCGGGAGGTCTGGAGAGGGCTTTCCTCCCTACATCCACAAGTCGCCCATGCTATCTCTTAATAACTCCTTTAGCAGGGAAGAGCTTTTTGATTTTGACAAAAGAGTAAGGGCTGTCCTTGATAATCCCGAGTATGCCGTAGAGTACAAGATAGATGGCTTATCAGTGTCCCTTGAGTATGATGAGGGCAGGTTTATAAAGGGAGGGACAAGGGGAAATGGGGAAATAGGCGAGGATATAAGCAGAAACCTAAACGCCATAAAAGACATACCCAGGCATATAGACTATAAGGAAGAGCTAATAGTCAGAGGCGAGGTATATATTCCCAAAAAAGCCTTTGAAAAGATGAATAAAGACCAGGAAATAAATGCTTTGCCTCTCTTTGCCAATCCAAGAAATGCAGCATCAGGCTCCCTTAGGCAGCTAGACCCAAAAATAACAGCCAAAAGACCCCTGTCAATATTTGTCTTTAATACAGAAAACCACATTACAGGCCTTGATACCCACAAGCAGCAGCTGGATTACCTTGAAAATCTCGGCTTTAAGGTTAGTCCTCTCAGAAATGTCTACACAAGCATGGCTGATGTGTGGCAGGCAATCGAAGAGGCAGGCAGGACAAAAGACGGCTTGGGCTTTGAGATAGATGGTATAGTAATAAAGGTAAACAATATAGAAGATAGGGATCTTTTGGGCTTTACAGCTAAGGCTCCCAGGTGGGCAACCGCATATAAATTTCCTCCTGAGCAAAAAGAAACAAAAATTCTGGACATAGAGGCCCAGGTGGGCAGGACAGGGGCTCTTACTCCCTTGGCAATCCTTGAGCCTGTATTTATATCTGGATCCACTGTGTCAAGGGCAACCCTCCACAACCAAGACTATATTGATGCCAAGGATATAAGAATAGGAGACAGGGTAATAATCCAAAAAGCCGGCGAAATAATCCCTGAGGTTGTGAGGGTGATAGAAGAAGGCCGTACAGGAGAGGAAAAGCCCTATCATATTCCAAATAGGTGTCCTGAATGTGGCCAAAAGGTAGTTAGGGAAGAAGGAGAGGCTGCCTACAAATGCCTGAATATTTCCTGTCCTGCAAGGATAAAGCGTTCTATCATACACTTTGTTTCGAAGGGGGCAATGGATATAGACAAATTAGGGATATCTATAGTTAACAAGCTCTATGATCAGGGACTAATCAAAAGCGTTGATGA
>JBDHVO010000019.1:0-11127 GCA_039809675.1 Proteocatella sp. | reverse complement strand
CAGAGGCGTTTGCCAGCATATACCTTATGGTGGTGGATTGGCCTCCCTTTATTCTTCCTATATATCTTGCATCATGAGGGCCGTAGCTGCTTACAGTTCTGTTTATGCCATCAGGCCAGCCTACATGGCCTCTAAAGGCACCGCCACGGCAATTTACAAAAATCAAGGTATCTTCTTTTGGATTCAAAGTCAGCTTGTATTCAACTCCGTAGTTTCCTTTGTTGTATACGGTTTCCCCTGTTATTCCATCTGTCCCCTCAACCCATTCGCTGCTATCCTTGCCTATCAAAAATCCGCTGGCAGTGTTAGATGGTATATCGATGGTCGCACTTCTTTCGGTAACGTAAAAGGTACCCCTTGGATGTTGGTCCTTAGGCAGGTTATCCAGCAGGCTCATATGCTCGAGCTTTGTAGATGGGCCTACGGACGCAACAGATATTTCTACTGTTCCGCTTACATCAAATTCGCTAAGCATGGATAGGAGCTGGCCGGATTTCCAGTTGTTAGAGCTTCTTGAGTCATAAATGATTTTTGATTCGCCAGGATTTATTGATGTTGTTGTCCATGGCGAGTTTGCCGAGAAATGAGCTTCAAGAACCTTACCACCTACCTCCAACGGGTCTGCCGAAGGGCCCTTCATTCCAGTTTTTTCTAGCATAAAGTTTACCGGGATATCTTCCAGGTTTTTAACAGTGACAATTATTCCGGCTCCATTTGATTTTGGTGATGGGATTTTGTTGACATGATATGTCAGCAGTCGCCCCTTTTGGGCAGTAACAACATCTTTGTAGAGGATGCCATAGTCAAATACGTTTTCTGGAGAATCGCTCATGATAAGAAGTCCGGGCTTATCAGTATATTCAGGATTTCCAATGCTATTGAAGTGCTCAAGAAAGTTTACGCCTGTAAAATTTTCAATTGGGGTGTTGACCTTACCTGTGCTTGCAAGGTAATCCATCTGGGTCTGTACAATTCTGTCGCTTACATTTATATCCATTTCATATACTTCGCTGAGATTGCCATAGGCATCCTTAAGCTGGAGAGTAGCAATATATCTGCCCTTTGTAAACAGCTTTGTTGGCTTAGTTTTGATTGCCTTTGAAGCATCAATTGTTTCGTATCTATAGGTCCACATTGCTTCTGTTATCATTTCCCATGGCTCATTATGCTGGGTATAGATTATGTCAAATTCTTCTCCCCTGCCAATATCTTTCTTGCTAAGACGGATATCGCTTGCAGTTGGAGCTTCATTTTTTTTGTATATAAGAGGCTTTTCTGCCCATGCAGACCAGGTTTTTTTGTCATTTTGGACTCTGTAGGCAGCTGTGTATTCTCCCGGGGCAAGGTTTTTTATAAGCTGATTAATATCAGAATTTCTAAGGGAGGGGTTGTCTTTTATGTACCATTCTCTGGCAACGATTTTATCTCCGTCTATATCTGAGCTTTTGTCTGTAAATTCGATTTTTTGCCCTTGGGTAAATTCTGCCTGACTAAAGTCAAAGTCAGCGACAGGAGGGTTTGGATCGACAAACTTTACCTTATCCTTTACAACAACTTCTTTTTTTACAGGGTCATAGCTTACCCCAAGACCAAAGTTGTCTACAAAAAACCTAAGGGGTAGAAGGGTATTGCCGTTTTTTGTCATTGGGGGGGTGTCAATTTGTGTCTTTTTGCCATTTAAAACTGCTTCCTTGCTGCCCAGAGTAAGGGTTGCAGAAGCATATTCTGTTTTTATGGTAATCTGCTTGGTCTTTTCGTTGTAAACAGGGGAAACTCCGATTATCTGCTCTGATAAAAATCTAAGAGGGAGGTAGGTTCGTCCTTCTATAGATTCGGCTGCAGCAGGTATGGTAATTTCTTTGCCGTTTGCAAGGGCCTTGTTGCTGCCAAGAATCATACTGACTTTTTTTGTGCTATCCTCGGCTTTATCAGGTGTTGCAGGGGGAAGCGAGGTGGATGGGGGCAGGGTTTCTGGCTGTGCATTGTCAGCATTACTGCCGGGATTTTGGGCCTGAGGGGTCACTTGTTCGTTTGTAACCGGGGTATCAAACAGGCTGCTGCCATCGTCAGCAAAGCCAGGGGGAATTAGCATATTCAGTGCAAGCACCATAGATAATACTTGTGTTGATTTCTTCATAACTTTCCTTTCTGAGTGTGTAAATTATGTGGTAATAAATTGTTTCATTAGCTGGTATAATTATATCAGATTAGCTGTCCAGAAAAAGTGAAAGTCCCAAAATGTAATAGAATTGTAAGACGCAGAAGAGGGTCGTTGCAAAATATTGATAAAAACGATATAATATTAAGCTGATACTAACCAAAAGACTTATGAAATTTTTAAAGCCTGAGAGATTTTCGATAATTAAAATAAGGAGCTTGTATGAGAGTGCTTGGAATAGACCCAGGTCTTGCAATTGTGGGCTACGGAGTGATAGATTTTGATGGAAGCAAAATGAAGGTTGTGGATTATGGAGTGATAACGACTCCTGCAAAGACAAGCTATGCCAGTCGGATTAAACAAATTTATGATGCTATGCAGATTTTACTTGATAAGCACTGTGTTGATGAGGTAGCAATTGAAGAGCTTTTCTTTAACCAGAATACAAAAACAGCCATTGATGTGGCTCAAGCAAGAGGTGCCTTGGTCCTCTCCGTGATGAATAATGAAAAAAGGCTTTATGAATATACTCCCCTCCAAGTAAAGCAGAGTGTCTGTGGCTATGGGAGGGCAGATAAAAAACAGGTGCAGGAGATGGTTAAGAGGCTGTTAAATCTAAAGGATATTCCAAGGCCAGATGATGCAGCTGATGCTCTGGCAATTGCTATTGGTCACTGCAGCACAAATAAGCTGTCAAGTATGTTTATAGTTTAGTGAAAGAGGACTTATGTTTGGATATATAATAGGAACAGTTACTGAGGTGTACATAGATTATGCAATACTAAAAAATCAAGGAGTCGGCTTCAAGCTTACAACCTCGCAGTTTACAAATCAGCTGCTGGAGATTGGAAAGCCTGCCAAGCTTTTTACAAAGCTGAATGTCAGAGAGGATGAGATTTCACTTTTTGGCTTTTATGATAAAAATGAGATGAAGATGTTTGATCTTCTTACATCTGTATCAAAGGTAGGGCCAAAAGCAGGCTTTAGCATTCTTTCAACCCATAACATAGATAATTTGCAAGCTATAATAAGCAGAGCAGATGTGGCTTTATTGGCCAAAGCACCGGGTATAGGCAAAAAGACAGCAGAGAGGATTATTGTTGAGCTTAAGGACAAGGTTGAAAATGTGGCTATGGCCGATATAACCCTTGAAAAAATTCTGAACACCGATTTTGAGGAAGCTGTTGCAGTCCTACTGAGTCTAGGCTTTTCAAGGGCAGAGGCATCGGCAGCTGTTGAGGCGACTGTAGCAAGGTATAATCCGCAAAATACAAATGAAATGGTTAAGCTAGCCCTTGGCAGCTTAAGTAAGATTTAGGAGATGGCATGTTTGATGAAGAAAGATTAATCAGCTCAAGTTATATGAATGAGGATTATGAGATGGAGGCTTCCCTAAGGCCAAAGAGGCTGGAGGAGTATATAGGCCAGCAAAAGGCAAAGGAACAGCTGGAGATTTTTATTGAAGCGGCAAGGCAGAGGGGCGACCAGCTTGATCATGTTCTGCTATATGGACCGCCAGGGCTTGGAAAAACAACCCTGTCAACAATAATTGCAAACGAGATGAATGCGAATATCAAGATAACCTCTGGTCCAGCAATAGAAAGATCGGGAGATCTTGCTGCAATTCTGACAAATCTTATGGATGGAGATGTTATCTTTATTGATGAAATCCATAGACTAAACAGGACTGTCGAGGAAATACTTTATCCTGCAATGGAGGACAGGGCCATAGATATAATTATAGGCAAGGGGCCTTCAGCCAGGTCTATCAGGCTGGATCTTCCAAAATTCACCTTGGTTGGAGCGACTACAAGGTCAGGCATGCTGTCATCACCCCTTCGAGATAGATTTGGGGTTATTTTAAATCTTGAGCTTTATGCAGATGCTGATTTACAAAGCATAATCAGCCGGTCTGCCGGGATACTTGATATAGGCATTGATGAGCCATCCTCTTTAGAATTGGCAAGGAGGTCACGAGGTACACCAAGGATTGCCAACAGACTGCTCAAGAGGGTTAGGGATTTTGCCCAGGTTAGAAGCAATGGAGAGATTGACCTCCAAAATACAAGGGCGGCTCTGGATATGTTTGAGGTGGATTCTGAAGGCCTTGACAACACAGACAAGAGAATGCTCCTTATGATAATAAACAAATTTGCTGGCGGCCCGGTTGGGGTTGAGACCCTGTCGGCAGCCATCGGAGAAGACAGAGAAACTATAGAAGAAGTTTACGAGCCCTACCTTATACAAAAGGGCTTTTTAAACAGAACAAACAGGGGCAGGATGGCTACAGATTTTGCCTATGAGCATTTTGGAATAGAAAGAAGAAAAAAATGAAAATAATGAAAATAATGCTAAAGAATTTTCTTGTTTTAATGCTTTCAGCTATCATACTTGTACCATCTGTAGCACATGGATTAGACCTTAAAGGCGATGTCGTAAGGGTAGGACTTTTTTATGGCTCATCATCAAAAAGTGAATATTTAGTTTCGGGCAACAACCTTGCACTTTACAGCGGGAACACAATTCTCTGGAGTGGCGGGACTAATATGCGGGTTTACAAGACGCAGTATACATATATTTCGCCCCAGGGAGAAAAATCATATGAAGATGCACTTAACTATGGAAGAGCAGTATATTATAAGAACGGATCTTATTATCCCGCAAGCCTTGAAGATTATGGGGAAGGCTTCTCACAGGCCCCAGGTAATAATATAATTTATACATCAGATAGGGGCGAAACCATTATTATTGAAAGTAGCCAAGATACGACCCTAGAGAGTCAAGGCGGAACAGTATCGATTAATGGCACAAAATACAGGGACAAAATTAATATTTTTTACGATGGGAACAATCTTGTAGCAGTGAATGTCATTGAAGCTGATAATTATTTAAGGGGCGTGATTGCTAAAGAAATGCCATCTTCATGGCCTCTTGAAGCTCTGAAGGCGCAGGCGGTAGTCGCAAGGGCCTATGTAGCCACAAATATGAATAAGCATGCGACCCAAGGCTTTAATGTATGTGCTACAACTCATTGTCAGGTTTATGGAGGATACTCTGCAGAAACCACTTCTACAAATAAAGCTGTAGACGAAACAGCAGCCAGGCTCATGTATTATGGCGGAAGACCTGCAGAGGGTTACTTTCACTCTGCCAGTGGCGGAAAAACTGAAAATAGTGGTAATATTTGGAATGACCATTTGCCATATCTAGTGGGGGTTGAGGATCCATATTCTCTGGGAAGCCCCTTTGATACTTGGACAGCAAAAATTAGTCCTGTGCAAATGAAACTGCTATTGTCTGGAAATGGAATTAATATTGGAGATGTAACAGGAGTGAAAATAACAAAGACCACAGAAAACGGCAGGGCCCTGGAGCTTACAATATATGGAACAAAAGGGACCCACATATTACAAAAAGACAGGATCAGGATATTCTTTGGAGCCGCTGCCATTAAAAGCACTTATTTTACCCTAGAAGCAGGTCAGGCAAGCACAGGAAACAATATCCAGCCAGAAATTCCAAAAAACGATGGGTCCTTGGGCTCTATATTCATATCCCTTAAATCTCTTGTTGATGCCCAGACCACTTTTGATAATTCAAAAGACTCAAGCGAAAGCATCGGAACCCTCGTTTTTAATGGTAAGGGCTATGGTCACGGAGTAGGCATGAGTCAGTACGGGGCAAGGGGCATGGCCCTTGAAGGCCTTGATTATAGAGATATTTTAAGGCACTATTTTAAAGGTATAGAGATTTATTAAGAGAAAAGAGAAATATGAAAACAAAGGATTTTTATTATAAGCTTCCCCAAGACCTGATTGCCCAGGTGCCGCTTATGGACCGCAGTGCTTCAAGACTGCTTGTGCTTGACAGGCTATATGGTGAAATAGAACACAAAAAATTTACAGACATCATTGACCTGCTTGATGAAAACGACCTGCTTGTAATGAATAACACAAGAGTCCTGCCGGCAAGAATCTACGGGATTAAAGAAGGCACAGGAGCAAATATTGAGCTGCTTTTGACAAAACGCATGGATATAAACACCTGGGAGGTAATGGCAAAGCCGGCAAAAAGGTTGAAGCAGGGGACGAGGGTTATTTTTTCTGATAAGCTGGCGGCAGAAGTTTTGCAGGAGCTTGAAGAAGGGATGAGAATAGTAAAATTTGACTACGAAGGGGTATTTGAAGAGATACTTGAAGAGATTGGAACCATGCCCCTGCCTCCTTATATAAGAGAGAAGCTTGATGACCAGGAAAGATATCAGACTGTGTACTCAAGGGTAAAGGGCTCATCAGCAGCTCCAACGGCCGGATTGCACTTTACAGATGAAATGCTCGTCAAGCTTCGCCAAAAAGGAGTCCAGATAGAATATGTGCTTCTTCATGTTGGCCTAGGAACCTTTAAGGCGGTATCTGCTGAGAGTCTGGAAGGCCATAAGATGCATTCAGAATACTACAAAATAGATAAGGAAACAGCTGAAAGAATTAACAAGGCAAAAAGAGACGGCAAAAGAATAGTGTGTGTAGGCACTACGTCTGTAAGAACCTTGGAATCAGCGGCAGTAAACGGGGAGCTTGTCAAGCTTGAGGGAGATACTGAAATATTCATATACCCTCCCTACAAGTTCCAGATGACTGATGCTCTTATTACTAATTTCCATTTACCTGAATCCACTCTTATTATGCTGGTATCAGCTCTAGCAGACAGGGAAAAGGTGCTTAATGCCTATGAAAAGGCAGTTGAAGAAGGGTATAGATTTTTTTCTTTTGGGGATGCAATGTTTATAAATTATATTAAGGATAAGAGGTAAAATGTCAGCAATCAGATATGAACTTATAAAGACCTGCAAACAGTCAGGTGCAAGGCTTGGAAGGCTGTATACGCCCCATGGAGTTATAGATACTCCAGTATTTATGCCTGTAGGAACCCAGGCAACTGTAAAAGCCATGACTCCTGAGGAGTTGAAGGCTATGGACGCAAGGATTATACTGTCAAACACATATCATTTGTACTTGAGGCCAGGCCATGAGCTTGTAAAAAAAGCCGGAGGACTTCATAACTTTATGAACTGGGACAGGGCTATTCTAACAGACAGCGGCGGATTTCAGGTATTTAGCCTGGGGGCTCTCAGAAAAATCAAGGAAGAAGGGGTAGAGTTTAGGTCCCATCTTGACGGAGCCAAGCACTTTATTTCTCCGGAAAAAGCTATTGAAATCCAAAATGCCTTAGGCGCAGATATCATAATGAGCTTTGATGAATGCGCGCCTTATCCTGCAGACAAAACCTATGTTAAAAATTCTCTGGAAAGAACCTCAAGATGGGCAAAGCGAGGGCTTGATTACCATAAAAGAAAGCATGACCAGGCTCTGTTTGGAATTATCCAAGGCGGTATGTACAAGGACCTAAGGTATGAATCTGCAATGCAGCTAATAGATATGAATTTCCCGGGCTATTCAATAGGCGGTCTTTCAGTAGGAGAGCCTAAGGAGCTTATGTATGAGGTTCTTGACAACCTGACCCCTTTAATGCCAAAAGAAAAACCAAGATACCTGATGGGAGTCGGTAGCCCAGATGACCTCATTGAAGGGGTTATTAGAGGTGTCGATATGTTTGACTGCGTTCTGCCTACAAGAATTGCAAGAAATGGTACAGCCATGACCTCTGTTGGAAAGGTTGTTGTAAGGAATAAGACCTTTAGTGAGGATTTTACTCCCCTTGATCCAAATTGCAGCTGCTATACCTGCAAAAACTATTCAAGGGCCTATATAAGACACCTGGTTAAGGCTGATGAAATACTTGCATCAAGACTTGTAACCAACCACAATCTTCATTTTCTTATAGATCTGATGAGGCAGGTTCGCCAAGCTATAATGGAGGACAGACTTCTAGACTTTAGGGAAGAATTCTTCTTGAATTATGGCTATATGCTTTAGGAAATATTTATAAAATTATGATAAGTGTATAGTTTTTTTCTGTAATTTGGGGTATGATTTAGTTATTAACAACTGAAAGGAGAAAGCTATGAATGGACAACAGGGAGCGTTGATTAATTTTCTTGTACCAATAGTATTTCTTGTTATGTTTTATTTCCTTCTGATAAGGCCAAATCAGAAGAGGGAAAAAGCAATAAAAGAAATGAGGGCTTCTTTAAAGACAGGAGACCATATAATGACCATAGGCGGAATCGGCGGCAGGATTGTAAGCGTGGATGAAGCTACTGTGGTTCTTGAGGTTGCCCCTGACAATATTAAAATTGTCGTTGAAAAATGGGGGATTGGAAGAAAAGCTGAATTTGCTCAGGAAACAGATGAAGCCACGAGCCATGCGGCTGAGGAAGAAGCCATGATAGAAGAAAGAATTTTAGAAGCAAATGAACTGGAGAATGAGGAATAACATGTTACTTAAGGAGTTTGAAGGGATAAAGCCCAAGATTTCTGATAAGGCCTATATAGCCGAAAATGTAGTTATAACAGGAGACACTATAATTGATGATGATGTCAACCTTTGGTTTGGTGTTGTAATACGGGGCGATATGAGCTATGTCAGGGTGGGGAAAAATACAAATATTCAGGACAACTCTGTTGTTCATGTAGATACAGATATTCCAACAAATATTGGGGATAATGTGACTATAGGCCACCTGTGCCTTATTCATGGCTGCACGATCAAGGACAATGTGCTTGTGGGTATGAGTAGCACTATAATGAATCATGCTGTAATAAACAAAAATACAATCATTGGGGCAGGCAGCCTTGTAACAGAGGGCAAGGCCTTTCCAGAGGGAGTCCTTATTATGGGAAGACCTGCAAAAGTGATTAGGGAATTGACTGAGGATGAAATTACGGGAATTCAGCATTCTGCTGATGGCTATGTGGCAAAATCAAAGCTATATAAAGCTGGACAAGCAAAATAATCCTGCAAACAGATGAATGCATGGCTCCTTTAGAATCATAAAGGAAGCATGCATTCAATTTTTTGTTTGTCATCATTAGCATTTAAGCCTTTTTGCCTAGGTTCTCGTATTACAAGATGATGCGGCCAGTAGCAAAAGCTGTAAGCAAAAAACAATAAGGCTGGCTGACAAGATATAAGCATAGCTGTTTAACTCCTGAATCCTGATATAGTTAAAAGCAAGAATAAAAAACAACCCTATTGACAAGAGCTTAATAAATTCAAATCTAATCAATTTGAATTTATTAAGCTTTATTGACAATAGGAACACAAGTAAAACAACTGCAAATATTAAGAAGGCAAGAAGCACTAGGTTGCTACTGCTGTATAAGCCATCTTGGAGCTGGTATTTTCTCGCAATCAAATGATGATTAACGCCAGCTTTTTTGCGGGATAAGGATTCTAATATAAATATACCGGCAATAGTAAGCGCTTGGATACTGCTTACGAAAAAATAAATAATTTTATTCATTCCTATTTGGGTTCTCCGCTTTCACTAGGCAGATTTGCGTTTGACCATCCAATCCATCCATCGCTGTAAAGGGATACATTATCAAGCCCTGCAACATTAGCATAATACAAGACTTCAGCTGCTCTCCAGCCGCTACCGCACATGAAAGAAAGGTGGTTGCTTGAGTCTATGTTGTTTTCATTCCATAAAGCAAGAATTTCGTCAAAATTTCTCATGGTGTTATCAATGTTTCTGTAATAATCCAATGAGTTTGAATCTGTCTTGCCAGCATACCCAAATTTTGCTCCAGGTATTCTGCCCATTTTGTCATGGTAGCTGTAGCCTGAGCTTTTGCCTATAAATTCATCCCAGGTTCTATTGTCTACCAAAGTAAACTTATCAGAAGTAAGTGAGGCTTTAAGCTCATCAATAGTATCAATAAGGTCTGGATTACCAGGGAAGCTCCCTCCAAAATCAGTAATTGAAACAGGGGTGTTTGCAGTTGTCTCAAGCTCGTAGCCTGCCTGAGTCCATGCGCTAAGTCCTCCGTTTAAAACCCTCACATCTTGAACTCCTGCATATCTTAGGACCAAGGCAACCCTGTAGGCAGCTAGCTGGGCTTCACCGCTAACTATTACTGTATCCTTCGCACTAAGGCCGTTATCAAGCATTACCTTAAGCAAGCTGGCATCATCTGCAAGCATCCAGGTTGGCGGAGGCTCTATTGAGTCAGTGTTAATGTGGATTGCTCCCGGGATATGGCCCTTGTCATAGGATTCCTTAGGTTCTCCCCAGCTAGCTTCCACCATTTTTATGCTTCCCGCATTTTCAAAGGTCTCAGGTTTTTTGCCTGCAAGAAGATCGTTAACAACAGCTGCAGGAACTATCCATTTGTAGCCCTCGTATTTTACTACATCTTTACTGTCATCGTTAAGCCATTCCTTGTAATCATAAGTATGGAGGTTTTTAAAGCCCTTAGAGGCAAGGTAGCTGGCTACATCCTGGGCATCCTTGCCGTTTACATCGTAGATAACAATGTTTTTGTCTGCGGATATTTGTTTTGTGGCCAGGGCTTCCTGGAGCAGAGCATCCTTAGAATCAGACTCTGCCTTAAGCCAGTTTGCAGAAAAGTCAACCGCACCGGCAATATGGCCACCACGCTTAATTCCGTCTAAGGCCCATCCATTGAAGGCGTTAGTATCCCGAGCGTCCACAATTACCCATTGGGAATCATTTAATTTGCCTTCTAATTCTTCAGTAGTAATCTGCTTGAAGGCTGCACTATCTTCTTTGTCGGTGTCGGCCTTGGTGTCTTGAGCAGAACAAGCTGATAGGATTAAAACTGAAGCGATAACCATTGTAGTTATCTTCCATAATGATTTTTTCATTATTAATCTCCTTATGCTATATATTGAATTACCTTAAACAGTATATAGGAGGAGGATTGTAAAGTCCATAAAGGATTGTGTTTGTTCAATAGACATTATTTATAAGGACTATAAGATTTTTTTATTTGCAAGAGGAATTTGTATTTGAGTGAGAAACTCTTCTGCTATAATAGTACTCC
>JBDHVO010000018.1:0-11476 GCA_039809675.1 Proteocatella sp. | reverse complement strand
GATTAGCAAAGACCATGAACTTTCATCTGAAGGATATGGAAAGGTTTTTCGTTTAAGTAAAAATGGCGATTCTTTAGGAGCAATCACTAGCTTTGAAAAAGGGGACATTAGGCTAATCACAGTCAATTTAACTGGAAGCATAGTATCAAAGTCAGAGAACATTGATGCCTGGGGAGCAGAAGAAAAGAAAGAAAACTGGGACAAGGTATTTCTGATGATGAGTGATTTATATGGGAATACAGATGACAGCAAAAAAGCCTACGAAAATATGATGATAAGTTATGAAGAGGACAAATATAACGAAGATAGTTATGTTCAGTACAATGAGCAATTTGATGATATATATTATAATGTGTTTTTTACTAAAAGAGTCACAGTACAACATTCAAATGATCAAGGAAAAACCACTGAAGAAGTTATTGAATATGGTAACAATGCTTCAATATCAATAGGTAATGCAGGTGGAAATAAGTACTTTCTTACTGGCATAGAAAAATATAAAGGATAGCCTAGGGTAAATTATAGGATAGATATTGAATAAAATGATAACCACAGATGCTAGTGTGGATTGAAAAAGCTGATTCCTATTTAATAGGGGAATCAGCTTTTTAGATAATTGGTTTTTGTTAAATCTCCTGGATTGTGAAAATATCCAAATCTGCTATATTAAAGTGTTTTTTCTCAAATTCCAAACAGGCTCTAAGGGTATCAAGGGATGTCATAACGTCAATATTACGTTCTACTGCTGCTCTTCTTAGTATAAAGCCGTCTCTTTTAGAGTCGTTTGCCTTGGTAGGTGTATTGACAAGGAGGCTTACTTCTTTATTTTTGATAAGGTCGAGCAGGGTAGGGCTTTCCTGGCCAATCCTGTTGACCTCCTTGGCCTCTATGCCATGCTCCTTTAGCATTTTTGCTGTACCTTGGGTTGCAACAAATTTAAAGCCCAGCTTATCAAGGTCTTTTGCGAGGCCCAAGAATTCTTCTTTGTCAGAATCATTAATTGTAGCCATAATATTCTTGCCCTTGGTGCTTGTATACATACTTGCTCCAAGAAAGCCTTTGTAAAGGGCTTCATCAAGGGTCTTGGCTATTCCAAGAACCTCTCCGGTTGATTTCATCTCAGGTCCAAGGCTTACTTCTACCTTTGGAAGCTTCTGAGTCGAGAATACCGGAACTTTTACAGCTATCATGTCACTTTGCTTGTAAAGGCCTGTTCCGTAGCCAAGGTCCTTGAGCTTTTCTCCAAGCATAACCCTTGTTGCTATAGTTACAATTGGAACCTTGCTTACCTTGGAAATGTAAGGCACTGTCCTTGACGCTCTTGGGTTTACTTCAATAACATAAAGCTCGTCCTTGAGGGCAATAAACTGGATGTTTATCATACCCTTGATGCCTATTCCTTTGGCAAGCTTAGCAGTGTAGTCTATAATTTTGTCTTTTATAATCTGGTGTACATGCTGGCTTGGATATATAGTTATGGAATCGCCTGAATGGACTCCTGCTCTTTCGAGGTGTTCCATGATACCAGGTATAAGGATATCTTCTCCGTCAGAGATTGCATCAACCTCAAGCTCCATCCCCATCAGGTACTTGTCTATAAGGATTGGATTTTTTTTGTCCTTTGAGAAGGCATCTGACAGGTAGTGGGTAATCTCATCCTCGGAATATGTTATCTCCATACCCTGGCCTCCAAGAACAAAGGATGGTCTTACAAGGACCGGATATCCCAGCTTTTCAGCTTCTTTTATACCTTCTTCAACCGACCATACACCCTTGCCCTTTGGACGCATAATATCAAGCTTTTCAAGTAGGGCATCAAACTGCTCCCTATCCTCTGCTAGGTCAATCTGGTCAGAAGTTGTGCCAAAGGTAGGGATATTTTTCTCTTTTAAGAAACGGGCAAGCTTTATGGCTGTTTGTCCTCCAAATTGCAGAATTACCCCATCTGGCTTTTCTTTGTTAATTATTTCAAATACGTCTTCTTCTGTAAGTGGTTCAAAATACAGCTTGTCAGAGATGTTAAAATCTGTACTTACAGTTTCAGGGTTATTGTTTATGATAATAGTTTCAATGCCAAGCTCCTTAAGGGCCATCACAGAATGCACAGATGCATAGTCAAATTCAATCCCCTGGCCAATTCTGATAGGACCGGATCCAAGCACAACAACCTTTTTTCGATCAGACACCTCTACCTCATCATACTCCTCATAGGTTGAGTAGTAGTAAGGGGATAAGGCATCAAATTCACCGGCACAAGTATCGACCATCTTGTAGGAAGGAATAATTCCCCATATTTTCCTCAGGTTGTAGACCTGGTCAGGAGAAACATCCAGCATTTTTGCAATACCCTTGTCGCTGAAGCCCTTCTTTTTAAGACGCAGAAGCCACTCTTGGTTTAAATCCTTAAGGCTGCTAAGCTTTAATCTTTGCTCGTCCTTAATTATATTTTTGATTTTTTCAAGGAAGAATATATCGATACCTGTTATCCTGTTTATTTTGTCCATCCTGTAGTCTCTTCTAATAATCTCGGATAGAGCAAAAATTCTTTCGTCATCAGGGGTTACAATGGCATGCTTTAGCTGTTCGAGGGAGTAATCTTTGAATTTGTTATGCTCAAGAGAATATTCCTTGATTTCAAGTGAGCGTATACCTTTAAGGAAGGCGGATTCAAAATTGCTGCCTATGGCCATGATTTCACCTGTTGCCATCATCTTTGTGCCAAGAACCCTATCTGCTTGGTAGAATTTGTCAAAGGGCCATTTTGGGATTTTAACAACAATATAATCTATAGTCGGCTCGTTGCAGGCAAAGGTTTTTTTAGTTACAGAGTTTTGTATTTCGTCAAGAGTATAGCCCAGGGCTATTTTTGCCGCTATTCTTGCTATTGGGTAGCCGGTAGCCTTTGAAGCAAGGGCTGATGATCTGGATACTCTTGGGTTTATTTCTATAACCGCATATTCAAACGAGTCAGGATTTACGGCGAACTGAACATTACATCCCCCCTCTATACCTACGGCTTCAATTATTTCAAAGGAAGCCCTCCTTAGCATATCGGTCTCCTTCTGAGAAAGGGTTTGGGTAGGAGCCACAACAATAGAATCTCCAGTATGGATTCCAACAGGGTCAATATTTTCCATATTGCATACGGTGAGACAGTTGCCGGCAGAGTCCCTTATAACTTCATATTCAACTTCCTTCCAGCCCTTTACGCTTTTTTCAAGTAGAACCTGGTGAATGGAGCTTAGCATAAGACCGGACTCAAGAATTGTCCTTAGCTCGGCTTCGTTCTGGGCTATACCGCCACCAGAGCCACCAAGGGTATAGGCTGGTCTAACTATTACAGGGTAACCTGCCTTTGCGGCCCATATAAGGCCTGGTTCAACATCATTAATAATTTCGCTCTCAATGCAGGGCTGGTTTATCTGCTTCATCATGTCTCTGAAAAGCTCTCTATCTTCGCCTTTTTTTATAGAGGCTATTGAGGTTCCAATTATTTTGACATTATATTTGTCCAAGATCCCTGAGTCGTTGAGGTCGATGGACATATTAAGCCCTGTTTGGCCACCCATACCGGCTATAAGGGCGTCGGGTCTTTCTCTTTCTATGATTTTTTCAAGAACTTCTATGGTTATTGGTTCTATATAGGTTTTATCAGCTACGTTGTCATCTGTCATAATTGTGGCAGGGTTGGAGTTAACGAGAACTACCTCCAGGCCTTCTTCTTTAAAGGTCTGGCAGGCCTGGGTTCCGGAGTAGTCAAATTCTGCCGCTTGGCCTATTACTATCGGGCCTGAACCGATTACAAGGACTTTTTTAATTTCGTTATTTTTAGGCATTCTTTACCTCCCTGGATATTAGCTTTAAAAATTCACTTATTACATTATCTGAAAAACTGCTGTCAGTGTGATTTTCCGGATAGAACTGCACGGATGCGACAGGCAGGACCTTGTGCTTCATTCCTTCAATAGAATTATCGTTAAGGTTTATATGAGTCAATTCAAAATCCTCTGGAAGTCTCTTTACATGCCAGCTGTGATTTTGCACGGTTGAGCTAACCCTGCCGCTTAAAAGGTTTTTTACTGGCTGCTTGCCCCTATGACCGTAGAGGTGTTTTTCAAGACTACCGCCAAAGGCCTTGGCAATAAGCTGGTGGCCTGCTCCTATGCCCGCAAGAGGCTTGCTCTGGGCCAGAATTTTGATTTCTTCTAAAATATGCTCAGGGTGCTTGACCTGCTCTGAGCCACTGCTTAGGATTACAAGATCAGGATTTGCTGCAAGAATCTCGCTAGCGTGGGCAGTATGGGGATAAATCTTTATTGTGCAGCCCATCTGGACAAATTTATCGAGGGTAGATTTTGTAAGACCAAGGTCAATAAGAGCAAGGCTTATTGGTCCTTTGCCTGCTATTGTGGTTTTTGCAGGTGGCAAAATAACATCTTCTTCAACTAAAGCAGATTTTTCAAGCAAAGATTTTATTGCACTGAAATCATGATTATCACCTGTAACAATAAAGCCCTTCATGGTTCCTTTATTTCTGAGGGCTTTGGTTAGAGCCCTTGTATCTATGCCTTCAATTCCTGCTACCTTATGGGATTTTAGATAATCGCCGAGATTAAACTCGCATCTGAAATTATTCGGGTAACTGCATAGCTCGTTTACTATCACAGCTTTAACAGTTGGATTGGAGGATTCAGAGTCATCAAGGTTTATACCGTAGTTTCCAATGAGGGGATAGGTCATTACCAGAATCTGGCCTGAGCCTGCAGGATCTGTAAGAATCTCCTGATAGCCATTCATGCTAGTGTTAAACACGACCTCACCCAAGACCTCTCCTTCGTATCCGAAGGAGATACCCTCAAAAATTTCACCATTTTCCAATATAAGTTTTGCTTTCACAAGAACCTCCTTCTTTATGCAAAAATAAAAGCAGAAACATGATTCCTGTTGGAATATGCCCTGCCTGAAAATAATCTTAGATTCAATATTAGGTTTTTAGTATATGCACCAAAAGATGCTTTTGTATGTACAAAAGTCATGGTAGTCCCTTTCTGACCTCTCAGGATCAAATTAAAGATTTATCTTGTTTATAATAAGTTAATAAAGGCTTGTTGTCAATAGAATTTTTGACTTTGCTTATAATCATGTCCTACTTTATTGACATTGCAATAAATTAAAAGTACAATCATATTTGCAAGTCATAGGAGGTAGGCATGGGAATATTTGCATATATGGCCATTTGTGTTTTATGGGGACTAAGCTCTCCCGCTGCAAAGCTTGGCCTTGAGAATATAGATGTTTTTACATTTAGTTTTTTTAGGTTTCTTACAACCGGGAGTGTTTTGCTTCTCTATAATATTTTGAGGCGCAAGTCTATTTATCTAAAGAAGCAGGATTTAAAAGTGATTGTTATAAGTGCAACTGTAATGTTTTTTATGAATAGCATGATGACAATGCTTGCAACAAAGAGGCTCGACGCAGGTCTTGTTCCGATTGTATTATCACTTGTGCCTGTGGTTATGGTTATTATGGAATCAGTGCTTCAAAAAAAACTGCTAGTAGGTTATGCAGGCATAGCCGGGATGTTCGGCGGGATTTTGGGTATAGCCATAATTTCCTTTGGAGGCGGCAGGCTTGGAATAGATCCCCTGGGGCTTGGCTTTTTGGCAGCTGGTATAATGTGCTGGTCATCAGGCTCTATATACCTTAAACGCAAAAGGATTGAGGCATCGACAACGGTACTCCTTATGTATCAGGCGTTTACCCCCTTATTGTATTATGGAGCAATAGTGTTTGCCAGTGGAGGCCCAAAATTTCACTGGGATCCTATATCCTTTGGCGGAATGTTTTATATAGCGATTGCGGACACGATTATTGGTACGTCAAGCTATATATATCTTCTGAAGCATTGGAAAATGCCTCTTGTTGCAACCTACGCCTACATAAATCCCATAGTCGGGCTTTTTGGAGCCTATATACTTCTTGGGGAAAGCATATCTGCCCAAAAGCTGTCTGGTATGGCAGTTATACTATTCTCAGTTTTTCTTATCCAGTTTGATGAGACACTGCGAAAGAAGCTGACAGCTATTATAAAAAAAGAGAAAGATATATTAAATTGAGATATATGTTTACAGGGTGAATTTCAGGGTATACAATACCTGAGATTTCCCGATCTCGTACATTAGGACGCCTACGGATTTATTTCCAGGGTGTCCTTTTATATGTCCTGATTTTTTTTGAAATACAGTATAGGGGCTCTTTCCTTAATATCGTGGGAAAAGTCTCTTTTTTTCCTCATAGCAAGAATGTGGGCCAGCTCTCCTCCTAGGACTACTATAATACCACTCCAGTACAAAAAAAGAAGCACTATCATTATTGCCCCCAAGGATCCATATACGACCGAATAATTCCCAAAATTTGATGTATAATAGGAAAGTCCAAGTGCCATTATAATCCATAGGGCTGAAGAGAATACTGCGCCAATAAGAGTATATTTTTTGGGGAAGCCTTTTTTGGGGATTATATTATACAGGGCTGTAACTGCAAGGATGAGGCCGGCTAGAGGGACTAAGAAGCGCATGTAAGGCCATATACTTACAAGGCTTTCTCCCAAACCGAGAAAATCCATGGCTTTTTTAAAAAGATTTTTGCCTACGGATGCAAACAAGATAGAAATAGGTATCAGGATTATAAGTAGAGCGGTGAATACAAAGCTTATGACGACTTTAATAATCCCCGGAGGAGCGTTTACACGAAAAGCCCTGTTAAGGGCGCTCATAAGTGACTGGATGGCCTTGGAGGCAAGGAGAATGGTTGAAATAGCCCCAAAAGTAAAGATTCCCGGGCTTTTGTCTGCAGTAAGCTGGAGGATATAGGAATGTATAACCTTGGTCATATTATCTGGAATAAAGGCCCCGTATTCCTCAAGGAAAAAGATAAAATCCATATCAAGCATTGAAATAACCTGATTTATAAGCATCAGGAAAGGGAAGAGGGACAGGATAAAAAAGTAGGCCAGCTGGCCTCCCACCTGTGAAAGCGAATCTTCACTGTACCTTTGGATGAGGGCCTTAAGGCTGTAAAGGGCGATATTATCGTTTTCTTTGAGCTTCATGAATGATTTTGCTTTTTTTGAAAATTCCATGCATCCTCCGTTTCTAGCTAGATATAAAATTATCCTCTACCTGTTTGTGATTTGGCTTGGCAGCTTGTCCTCCTCTGGGGTTACATATATAGTTCCATAATCATCATAGACTACCATGCCGGGCTTGGCTCCGTTTGGTTTTTTGACATTTTTTCTTGGGGCATAGTCTATAGGAACCTTCGATGAGGCTCTTGACTTTGAATAATAGGCTGCCAGCATGCCGGCCTCATATAGGGTCTGGGTCGAAATATCATCAAAGCTAGCCTTCACAATCACGTGAGAGCCGGGGATGTTTTTTGCGTGGAGCCAGACATCCTCTGGGGACGATATTTTGAAGGTGAGTCTATCATTTTGGGTATTGTTTTTGCCAACAAGTATTCTTGTTCCATCAGCTGCACGAAATTCCAAGGGCTGGGATTTCAGGGTATCCTTTTGTTTTTTCAGGCTGCCCTGGGAGTAGTAACCCTCCTTGGCCATCTCATGCTTTATCTCCTCTATACCCTCAATTGAATCAATATTGCTAATTGAAACAAAAACATTTTCAAGATAATCATGCTCCTCCCTTGTCTGTTGGAGCTGGTCTGTTAGTTCCTTAATCCTGCTTTTGGCCTTTGTGTATTTTTTGTAATACTCCTGGATATTTTCTGAAGGGGTTAGGTTGGGATTTAAGGGGATGTTTATAAGGGGAGAGCCTGGCTCCATATAATCATACACATCAACGCTTTCCATTCCCTTTTGAAGCTGATAGATATTGGCAGTCAGAAGCTGGCCTATTTTTGAGTATTCATCAAGATTTCTGGCCTGGTTTAACTCATCCACCTGCTTTTGCATTTTTGATTTCACTCGGTCAAGCTTTATTTGAAGGGATTTTCTGAGCCCGTGGGTCTTTTGAAGGATTCTTTCACTCAGATCTTTGCTATAATAAAAGTCTTCTGCTGCATTTGAAATAGACTCCCTGGCATACACCTTAAACTCCTCATCGTAGAGGGTAAGCATAATAGCTGAAAAGTCTGTTGGATTATTCCTTTTGTCATATACAAGGCAGGGACTAAATAAGTTTTCAGAAACTGCTTTGAAGAAGGAGTCGAATTTCTCTTTCAAAATCTCATACTGAACAGCTCCAAGGTCATAAGTTCCATGAGAATCGTTAAGATTAGCCATATAGCATATCTGTCTTGCAGAAACAGGACTTATCCCCTGAAAGCCAGAATAGATAGCCTTAAAGACCGGCTGACTTTTGGATTTTAAAGTAGCGACAAATTCATCAGCAGAAATAGCTTCAAGGGGGTTTAGCTTATCCTGGCCTGGTGGAAATGTAAACTCAGTGTTGGGGAGCACCGCTCTGACAGAACTTATGGACAGGGGTACTCTTTTTATGGAATCTATAATTTGCTTTGTCTCTTTATCAATAAGAATAATGTTGCTATGTCTGCCCATTATTTCTATGGACAAGGTTTTTGTCCTAAGCCGCCTAAGCTCATCATAGGCCTCAATATCTATAAGGATGTTTCTGTCAAAATCCTTTTGTTCAATTGAAAGAATCCTGCCGCCTCCAAGATGCTTCCTCAAAAGCATTAGGAACATAGGGGCCTTTAGGGGGTTTTCTTTTTTATAGTTATCAACCAGATAAACACGGGGGTTGGCAGAGTTAGCACTTATAAGAAGTCTATGATTTTGCCCGTCATTTCTAACTGCAAGCAGGACCTCATCTTTTTCGGGCTGGTTAATCTTATCTATCTTGCCACCAAGGAGTTTTTTTCTTAACTCAAAGGCGATTGCTCTTATGGTAATCCCATCTAATGCCATGGTATCCTCTTTTCTAATATTTAACTTGAACGTATTATACCACAAAACATTTAACAGCTTCAAAAGAGAAAAAATTTTAGTAGAAAAACGACTTGTGTGATATAATGTATAAGATACGGATAAACTGATATAAAATAGCCAGAGAAGACTTCTGGCTGCAATCAGGTAATGTAATATTTATTATAATATATCAGCTTCTTTTGGAAAAGGATGGATTATGGCCATAAGTATGACAGGCTACGGCAGAGGTGAATACATCGACGAGAGATTTCATTTTGTTGTAGAAGCTAAGAGTGTTAATAACAGATATCTTGATATCAGCATAAAGGCTCCACGAAAGCTAAGCTATCTTGAAGAATATTTAAAGCAGCAAATAAAAAAATACATAGCAAGAGGCAAGGTTGAGATCCTGATAAGAATGGAGCTTTACGCTGGAAGTGATGTTAAGGTAAGCTATGACAAGAACCTAGCCAAGGATTATTTGAATGTCTTTTCTGAAATAGAAGCAGAATTCGGACTTGTAAATCAAATGAGGGCTTCAGACCTGGCAAGGCTCCAGGATGTTATTAGGCTTGAAGAAAGCGGCCTCGACGAGGACGAGATTAAAGATGCCCTCTCTGAAGCAATAAATAGAGCCTTTGCTGCAATGAAATCCATGAGAGAGACCGAAGGGCAAAAGCTCAAGGCTGATATTTTGGATAGGTGCAGCCTGCTGGAGGACAATCTCAGCAAGATAGAGGAAAGCGCAGCAAATCTTGAAGAAGAGTACAGAGAAAAGCTTATATCTAAAATAAAGGATATAATAGAATCTCTAGGCTATAAGGCAGATGAGCAGAGAATAGTCCAGGAAGCTGCAATAATGGCGGACAAGTCCAGTATCACAGAAGAAATAGTAAGGTTCAAATCTCATATTGCTCAGCTAAGAGAAGTCATGGATACAGATACAGTTGGCCGCAAAATGGACTTTATACTCCAGGAAATGAACAGGGAGGTTAACACCATAGGGTCAAAATCTACAAAGATGGATATTACCTATTATGTAGTTGAATTAAAATCTGAGCTCGAAAAAATAAGGGAGCAGGTTCAGAACATTGAATAAATTGCCATAGGCAGGCAAAAAATCGTAGAAAGGTGTCGGAATGGATAGAAAAGGACTATTGTTAGTATTGTCGGGGCCTTCAGGAGCTGGTAAGGGTACTATTTGTGATAAATTCATGGAGCATAACGACGAAGTACTCCTGTCTGTATCTTCAACAACAAGAAAGCCAAGAGAAGGAGAAATACCGGGTCTAAGCTACAATTATATCTCAAAAGAAGAATTTGAGAGCCAACTGAACAATGACGGCTTTCTTGAATATGTCCATGTATTTGAAAACTACTATGGCACCCCCCGCCAGGCTGTTATGGACAATATAGAAAAGGGAATAGATGTCCTCCTTGAAATTGAAATTGTGGGAGCCATGCAGATTAAGAAAAAATTCCCAGAGGCAGTGCTGATCTTTGTCCTGCCTCCAAGCATAAAGGAGCTTGAATCACGAATTCATAAAAGGGGAACGGAAACAAAGGATCAGATCAAGCTCAGGCTGGAGCGTGCCTTAAAAGAAATAAAAGAAATAAACGAGTATTCATATTTTATTATTAACAATGATATAGAAGAATCCGCAGATTACATGAGAAGTATCATCAAGGCTGAAAAAAGCTCAGTAAAAAGATACAGTGAAGAGCTGCTGGGTTATTATAGGGAGGACAAATAAATGCTTTATCCATCGATAAACGACTTACTTGATATAACAGACAACAGGTACATTCTTGTAATAGAAGTGGCTAAAAGGGCAAGACAAATAGTTGAAGGCTCAGGCTGTCTTGTGGATACAAACGAAAAAAAACCTGTAAGTATTGCCACTGAAGAAGTATATAAGGGTATCATCACATATGAGTCAAGAGAGACAGAGGAGAGAGACGAGATAAGAGAATCAATTGATATGGCAAATCTTGAAGCCTCCTTTGAGCTTGAACTTGAGGAAGAAATTTTATAAAGGATACTGGAGTAGTTATGGTAGGAAATGTAGTACTTGGAGTAACAGGAGGCATCGCCGCCTATAAATCGGCTGAAATAGTATCAAGGCTTATAAAACAAGAGGTAGGCGTTGACGTTATAATGACAAGGCATGCTCAGGAATTCATTGGGCCTCTGACCTTCCAGAGTCTTAGTGGCAACAAAACAGTAGTTGATATGTTTGATACAAGCTTTATACCAGATATAGAGCACATATCACTTGCAAAAAAAGCTGATATTATCCTCATCGCCCCTGCAACGGCCAACATCATTGCCAAGCTTGCCCATGGTCTTGCTGATGATATGCTTTCAACCGTGGCCTTGGCATCCAAAGCAAAACTAATTATTGCTCCTGCCATGAATACTGTTATGTATGAGGCAACAGTAACCCAGCAAAATATTGAAACCCTTAAAAAAAGAGGAGCAGTATTTATTGAACCGCTAGAAGGTTTGCTGGCCTGCAATGATATAGG
>JBDHVO010000017.1:0-11520 GCA_039809675.1 Proteocatella sp. | reverse complement strand
AAATATGGCCATAATACAAAAAGGACAAAAGGCACCGGATTTCACCCTTATAAACCAAAGAGAAGAAGAAGTAAAGCTTAGCAGCCTTAGGGGCAAGCAAGTAGTTTTATCCTGGCATCCCCTGGCCTTTACTAGCGTATGCACAGACCAGATGAGAGACTTAGAGCGTAATGTAGCAAAATTCAGGGACAAAAATGCACTTGCCATAGGTATAAGCATTGACCACCTTCCTGTAAAAAAAGCCTGGGCTACGATCCTTTCTATAACAGAAACCAGCATAGTATCAGACTTTAAGCCCTTTGCTAAGGTAACCAGGGAATATGGCATCTACAATGAAATGCTAGGAGCATCGGGCAGGGGAGTTGTAATTGTTGACGAAGACGGCCTGGTAAAATGGTCCAAGGAATATGATCTGCCGGAGCTTCCTGACCTTGAAGAAATCCTATCTCAGCTGTAAAAACAAGGATTTTAAATTTAAAAGCCTGCAAGAACCAACTTTTTGATTAAAGTGGGTTCTTTTTTTCTGAATAAAAGAGTATAATACTTATAAAATAATTAATCGGAAAACGATTGGTATAAAAAATCTAACAAATTTCTTACTGTTAGAGAATGTTTGGTAATTAATCCGCTATTAGTTAAGGAGCTTGCTTTGAAAAAACTACAATTAGGAAAACAAGAAGGCCTTAGGAGCATAAGGGCAAAAGCAGAGGAAAAGATAAGAGCCGTAAAGAGCGCAGGGGTAGCAAAAACCAAAAAAATCAGCAGCCTGACAACCCAGGACAAGTCTTTTAAAAATCAAGGCTTTAGGATGGGCCTTAGTCTCAAAATAAGCCTGATCCTGGGTCTTTTGCTAATTGCAGTCTTTGCCTCCCTAACGATTTACATATCAAAGTCATCCTATGACAAATCCTCTTCAGACAGGATAGAATACGACAAGGCTAACAACACCCTTCAGGCCAGCAGGATTTCATCGATGGTGGCAGTTGTAGACCAGGCCAACAACCAGGCAGCAGTGGAAATTGATAAAATCCTTCAAAAAAGTGATAATGATAAGAGTATAGACGACCTTGTAGAGATTCAAACAGCCATACTTGAATCAAGCCCCTTCTTCCTGTCTGGCACCATAGCCCTTGAGGCAAACGCCTTTGACGGTAAGGACGAGGAAAATGCAGGCAAGCCCTATAGGGACTCTGACGGCAGGGTAATCATATATGGCTACAGGGACGCTGAGGGCAAAATCAAAAGAGAAATGCTGGACAAGTCAGCCTATGAAGGCAATGGAGAGGATGCCCTGTGGTATACAAGGGTCAGAGACAGAAATACAGGCAACCTTACAGACCCCTACGAATTTGACGGCAGAATGATGATTTCTGTATCCAGACCTCTTACAAACAAGGGCGTTTTTGCCGGAGTAATATCCACAGATATAGATTTTGAAAGCGTAAGGACTATGCTGTCATCGGTATCAACAGCAGAATACTCCTATAATCTTTCTGATATAGAGGGCAACCTCCTCATAATAGGCAATGAGGGAATGGCTGACGCAGGCTCCTCTGCAAAAGAAAGAGGAAATATCGTAGATATTACATCCTCAGCCACCTATATGATAAAGATGGCCAAGGATGATGCTACTGCCTCAGCCACAGTGGCAGAAGGGGAGGCCGGAGATGACGGCTCTGCCAGTATAGATGTCGTAAACACTATTACAGGAGAGAGAGAAATGCTAACCTCAGTTCCGGTAAAGTTTAGCGGTTATCCAACAAGGTGGATACTCTTCTCATCTGTTGACTATGATTATTTTATCAAGGATTCAAAGACCATGGTTACAAATACGGCCTTTATATCTGTAATTGCCCTTTTGGTTCTTATGGCAGTAGTTGTCCTTGTAATAAAATTTGGCATCAGCAACCTTATCCAAAGGGTGGACAGGGCTCTTGGAAATATTTCCAATTATGACCTTTCGGACCGGGCTGAGGCCAAGGAATTTGAAGCAGCTATGAAAAGAAATGACGAAATCGGTAATATATCAAGAAGCCTCAGCAGTATGACCAAAAACCTCAGGGGGACCATAACAGCCATAAGCCAGAGCTTCCATGCTCTGACGGGGACTGTTGGCGAAATGAAGGATACTGCTTCATCATCAGCCTTTGCGGCCACTGAAATCAATAAGGCAGTAGAGGGTATAGCCCAGGGGGCAAGCTCTCAGGCGGCTGATACCCAAAGGGCAGGCATGAGCGTTGAGGAAATAAAGGACATCCTTGATGCAAACGCCATGATTTTAAACCAGCTCATAAAGGCAACAAAAAACATAGAGCTTTTGAAGGAGGAAGGCTCCAGGGAGCTTGCGGATTTGGCAGGTCTTTTCAATGAAAGCTCTAAGGGGTCAAGGGACGTGGATGCTGCCATAAGGGAAACAAGCGATAGTGTAATTCAGATAGAAAAGGCATCAGAAATGATAGAGTCCATAGCACGCCAAACCAATCTCCTTGCCCTAAATGCAGCCATAGAAGCTGCAAGAGCAGGTCAGGCAGGTAGAGGCTTTGCAGTTGTTGCAGCAGAAATAAGAAGGCTGGCGGAGCAGTCTGCTGAATTTACCAAGGAGATAAGCCGGGTTATAAGCAGTCTTAAGGAAAACTCTGGAAATTCGGTTCAAATAATGAATAGGATAAACAGCATTATGGACCAGCAAAATACAAGCCTCGTCAACACTCAGAGCAAATTTGAGAATATATCTTTGGCAGTAGATGAAACAAAACAAATAGCAGACAGTCTTGACCAGTCCTCCTCTGAAATAAAGGAGAAAAACTCCAATCTGGTGGAGGTAATCCAGAACCTTGCAGCCATAGCCGAAGAAAATGCAGCCATAGCCGAAGAAGCCTCTGCTACATCATCAGACCAGCTACAGGCCGCCCAAAAGGTATCCCAGGCTGGGGAGGAGCTGGCTAAAATAGCGGAGCTTCTTAAGACTGAGGTAGACAAATTCAAGCTTCAAGATCAAGCTACAGAGCCGGTCTTCAAAGCCAAAGAGGTTAAGCTTGTAAGTGTTTGGACTGACTAACCAATACGGGAATAGTCAAAAAACTTGAAAAAGTTTGACATTACTTAAATTTATAATGAAAAACTTCTATATATTTGATATAATTAAGCTGTTCAGCACTTAATCTGGATGGCTTTTTTGTATAATGCAGACAGTTAATAATCTGGATGGGAGAAAACAAATGATAGATGATACAATAGCAGCCATAATCACTGCCCCTGGCGAGGCTGGGGTGGGAATTATAAGGCTGAGCGGCAAAAGGTCGCTGGAAATTGCAGAAAAAATATTCCAGCCAAAGAACCAAAAACTAAGGCTTTCTGAAAAGCCAAGATACCTGATGCTGGGGGAAATTATAGACGAAGCCCACCCTGTGGATGAGGTCCTTTGCACCTTTATGAAAGCTCCCCACTCCTACACAAGAGAGGATGTAGTTGAAATCAACTGCCATGGAGGCTACCTCAGCGTAAAAAAAATCCTGGAGCTTGTCCTGAGGCATGGGGCCAGGCTTTCTGAAAAAGGAGAATTTACAAAAAGAGCCTTCCTAAACGGGAGAATAGACCTTTCCCAGGCGGAGGCAGTAATGGACATAATAACGGCCAAAACAGGGACTGGCCACGAGCTTTCCCAAAAACAGCTAAAGGGCAAGCTTGCCAGTGTCTTGACAAGCATAAGGGATGAAATAACCCACGACCTGGCAAAAATAACCGTCGCAGTGGACTTTCCCGAGGAAGACGAGCCGGAGGTTACCTATGAAGAGCTTATAGCTTCTTTGGACAAAAACCTTGAAAAGATCAAAAAGATGATTAAGAGCTTTGAAGTTGGGAAGATATATAGGGATGGCCTTAGGACAGTAATAGTCGGAAAGCCTAACGTTGGAAAATCCTCCCTTTTAAACAGGCTCCTTAGGGAAGACAGAGCCATAGTAACAGAGGTCGCAGGAACCACAAGGGATGTAATTGAGGAATTTTTCACCCTGGAGGGGATTCCCATCAGGCTTGTAGATACAGCTGGCATAAGAGAAACCCAGGATATTGTAGAGCAGATAGGCGTAGAGAGATCCCTTGAATCAATTGAAACTGCAGACCTTGTAATCCTTGTCTTAGACGGCTCCAGGGAGCTTGACAAAGAAGATATGGAAATCATCGACAAAATAGCTGGCAAGAAGGTTATAACCCTGATAAACAAGGCAGACCTTCCCCAAAAAACAGATATGAATATTATTGACAGAAAACTGGACATAGAGAAAAATATCTTCGCCTCCATGAAGGAAGACAAAGGCATTGACCAGCTGATAAAGGCCATAAAGCACATGGTAGAGGCAGAAGGCCTTGCAGCTGATAATGAATATATGATCAACAATGCAAGACACAAGGATGCCCTCGAAAGGGCACAAAAGGCCTGCCAGGATGCAAAGGATTCCCTGGACTCAGGCCTGCCTCTTGACATCATAGAAACCGACTTCAGAAATATCTGGGACACCCTTGGAGAAATCACGGGGGATACTGCCTCAGAGGATTTGCTAAATGTTATTTTTGCAAGATTTTGTATAGGAAAGTAGGTATTGTATGAAGGATATTGATATTGCCCAAGCAGCGAAGCTTGAAAGAATCGGTGAAATTGCAGCAAAATTAGGATTAAGCGAAAAAGATTATGAGCCTTATGGTCATTATAAGGCCAAGGTTGATTACAACCTGCTAAAAGGAAAAGAAGCAAATGCCAAGCTGGTTCTTGTTACAGCAATAAATCCGACTCCTGCAGGAGAAGGAAAAACAACAACAACCATAGGTCTTTCGGATGCCCTAAGACATCTTGGCAAAAATTCCATAGTTGCCCTCAGAGAACCATCTCTTGGTCCTGTATTCGGGATGAAGGGTGGAGCTGCAGGCGGAGGATATGCCCAGGTAGTTCCAATGGAAGACATCAACCTCCACTTTACAGGGGACTTTCACGCAATCGGAGCAGCCAATAACCTTCTTGCCGCCCTCCTTGACAACCATATTCACCAGGGCAATGAGCTTGGTATAGATACAAGATCAATAACATGGAAAAGGGCTGTAGATATGAATGATAGACAGCTTAGAAATATAGTCGATGGCCTGGGCGGCAGACCAAACGGCATGCCAAGAGAAGACGGATTTGAAATCACTGTTGCCTCTGAGGTAATGGCCACCTTCTGCCTGTCCAATGATATAGAGCAGCTCAAAGAAAATCTGGGCAAAATAGTAGTTGCCTACAATACAAAGGGCGAGCCTGTAACAGCTACAGACCTAAAAGCCAATGGAGCCATGGCAGCCCTCCTGAAGGATGCCCTAAAGCCAAACCTTGTCCAAACTCTGGAAGGAACTCCTGCCTTTATCCATGGGGGCCCCTTTGCCAATATTGCCCATGGCTGTAACAGCGTAATTGCCACAAAAATGGCTATGACCCTGGGAGATATTGTAGTAACAGAGGCAGGCTTTGGAGCTGACCTTGGAGCAGAAAAGTTTATAGACATTAAGGCAAGAAAAGCAGGCATAGAGCCAGATGCTGTTGTTATAGTAGCTACCATAAGAGCCCTAAAATATAACGGGGGAGTGAAAAAAGACGACCTTGGCCATGAAAACCTTTCAGCCCTTGAAGCTGGAATTCCAAACCTGCTGAAGCATGTTGAAAACGTAACCAAGGTTTACAACCTGCCTGCAGTAGTTGCCATCAACAAATTCCCAACGGACACTGAAAATGAACTTAAGCTGATTAGAAGCAAATGCGAAGAGCTTGGAGTAAACGTAGCCCTTTCTGAGGTATGGGAAAAAGGCGGCCAAGGCGGAGTTGAGCTGGCTAACGAGGTTCTAAGACTTGTTGCCCAGCCAAGTAAAATGGAATTTGTATATGACCTTAATTTATCCATAGAGGCCAAAATCAACCAGATAGTTCAAAGAGTTTACGGAGCAAATGGAGCTGTATTTACCCCTAATGCCCTAAAACAGATCAAGCAAATAGAGGCTCTGGGCTTTGGAGACTACCCAATTTGTATGGCAAAAACCCAGTACTCCCTGACTGACGACCAGACTAAGCTGGGCAGACCAACAGACTTTGATATTACAGTAAGAAATATCAAGCTTTCTGCAGGGGCCGGCTTTATAGTAGCTCTTACGGGAGATATAATGACTATGCCTGGCCTGCCAAAGGTACCATCTGCAAACAATATGGATGTTGATAACCAAGGAAGAATAACCGGTCTTTTCTAATAGGAGAGAAAAATGGGAGCAAAAATCAAAGATAATAAAATCGTCTTTGAAGACAATCCAAGGATGATGTTGGCCTTGCTTGGCGAAAAAACCGTTGAAAATATGGAGAATGCCGAGCTTGAAGAATATATAGCCCTACTTGCATCAAAGCTTCCAGCCCCGGGCGGGGGAGCAGCGGCTGCTGTAAACGCAGCCCAGGGATTTGCCCTGGCTTCTATGGTCTGCAATTTTTCCATAGGAAAACCAAAATTTGCAGACTACGAGGATAGGCTTAACCACATTCGCAGGGAATCTATGCTGGAGGCCAAAAGGATGCTTGAGCTTATTGACCTTGACGAGGACAATTTTGTCCCTCTTTCAAAGGCCTATGGAATAAAAGCTGAGACTGATGAAGAAAAGGCTGAAAAAACCAGGATAATGGATGAGGCTCTTGGGACGGCCTGTCTGGCCCCTCTTGAAATGCTTCAGGGCTCCTGCTATGGCCTTACCCTTCTTATGGAGCTGAAGGATATATCCTCAGCCCTTATAGTAAGTGACATAGGGGTAGGGGCAGAAAACTTCAGATCAGCAGCAGATAGTGCAAAGCTCAACGTTATGATAAATGCAAAAATGCTTAAAAATGAAGCCTTAAAACAGGAAATGTACGCCTATATAGACAAAAAGACGGCAGAATCCATGGGACTGTATCAAAAGATAATGGAATTTGTATATGGCAAACTATAATTACGGGGATAATATCCTTCAGCCTATAAAGGATAAATACCGGGCATAGCTATACAAGTATGAATATATTTTATAGCCTGCATTAAAATCAAAGACAAGATAACTTTAGAAAATAAACTAAGGTTATTTTGTCTTTTTTTGCGTGAAAATCCAGGGATATGGTATGATGGAGTGAAAAGCAGAAAATTAATTATAGATATGGAGAAAGAATGAAAAATAATACAGTAGAACAAACTGTGGATTTTGAAGCACTGGGGTAAGTGCGCCAATTGTAAAGGCACTAAAAGAGCAAAACTATAAGATGCCAACTCCAATTCAGCAACAGGCGATTCCTGCTGCTTTGGGAGGGAGAGATATCTTGGGTTTGGCTCAAACAGGCACAGGCAGGGTGCCCTGAAAAACTTTAAAAATCGTGAGACACTTGTACTGGTAGCTACGGATATTGCATCAAGAGGGATTTATATTGATGAGCTGGAATATGTAAAGAAAACAAACCAGCCTCAAAGGAAAACAAGTCGGCTAGATCCAGCCACAGACCTAAAAGTCAGGGCAAGGGCAATCTAAACCAAAACAGATCAAGGACAAAAAGAAGTTAAGTATCACGATGCTTATATCAATCAAAGAAGATATATGGCTTTGGACTAGCATATATCTTTTTTGCGTGAAAATCCTGGGATATGGTATAATAAAAACAACAAATTTCAGTGGAAAAGATTGGAAAGGAGTAGCTATGCCATCAATTGCGACACACTACCTATTTGGACAGGCAGTATACAGGCAGCTTATTGTAAAAAACCGCCAGGATATTATTGCCCTTTTAAGAAAGCACAAGCTTGACTACAATATGGGCCTCCAGGGGCCTGATCCCCTGTTTTATTACAAGCCTACTGTAAAAAATCAGGTATCTGCTTGTGGCCACAGAATTCATAGGGAAAAAGGATCTTATTTTCTGAGAAATGCTGCAAAATATATTTGCACATCCAAGGATATAAGGGCTCTTGTCTATACCATGGGCTTTATAAGTCACTACACATTGGATCTTGAAACCCACGACACTGTAAATGCTCTGGCACCAGACCCTGAAGGCCACATAAAGCTTGAAACAGAGCTTGACAGAGAAATGCTCCTGCGGGAAATTCTTGAAAGAGACGCCAGGCATAGGCAGGAAAAGTACGTTAAAAAGCATACAGAGACAGGAGGCTTCAAGCTATTCAGAAAAGAAAGCACCGGAGGAGACCTTTATTTCCCCCTCCAGTTTTTCTCTCCAAGACCATCTGTAAGGCCTGAAAAAATCCAAAGATACAAATTTATAATATACGAAAAGGGTCTTGAAAACCATCTTGCTGCCCTCTATCCTGGTCTTACTGAGAAGCAGCTCAAAAATTCCCTGGACTCCTTTATAAAATATACAAAAATCCTGTACTCTCCAGGCGGTGCTAACCTTGCCCTTTTGAAGCAGATTCAAAAAGCAAGTGCCAAAAAATATATATTTTTCTCCCTGGCAATGACGAGGAAAAGATATGAAGAATATGTGGACTCTGCAAGGAAGGTAGTGCCAATTGTTGATGAATCAGCTGAGCTTGCTGCTGATATGATAATAAACTTCCACGATGCAGTGAAGTTTGGGACCAGGCTATCTACCTATTTTGACCAAAGCTTCAACTAAGCAAGCCATGGTAGAGCTCCTTCCCCAAATAGACCCCAAGGATACAGCCCCCCTGTATCTGCAGCTCTATAAATATATAAAATCAGAAATAGAAAAAGGCTCCATTGAAAAGGGTGAAAAGCTGCCCTCCATAAGGAACCTTTCTGACAAGCTTGGCATAAGCATAACAACAGTCCGCACAGCCTATGACCAGCTCATGATGGAGGGCTACATCCAGAGCCGGGACAAATCCGGCTACTATGTAGAGGAAGTAAGCCCTCTTATGGAAACAAAAATACAGACCCTGAAAAAGAATTCTACCCCAAGTGGGGACTTCCAAAAAGAAGAAGCCATCTATGACCATGGCTGCTTTGATTTTATAAAATGGAAAAAATGTCTTGTAAGCACCCTTACCCATGATGGGGACAAGCTGTTATCAGAAGCGGACTTTCAGGGAGAGGCTGAATTTCGTGAAGAAATAAGGAAGTATATATTTCAGGCCAGGGGGGCAGAGGCAGATATAGAAAATATTGTAATAGGGGCAGGAACCCAGCAGGTTATAAATATTCTTACAGCCATCCTGAAAAATCTGGGCAAAAATCGCATAGGCTTTGAAAACCCTGGCTATATGCTAAGTGAGCTTATATTTAGAAATCAGGGCTTTGTTGCAAAAGACCTTGAGCTTGATAAGGAGGGCCTGATCCTTGGAGAAAGTGCAAAAAACCTTGACCTCCTCTATGTAAGCCCCAACCACCAGTTTCCAACAGGCATAGTAATGTCAGCCAGCAGGAGGACAAAGCTCCTTTCGTGGGCGATAAAAGCAGACGGCTATATAATTGAAGATGACTATGACTCCGAGCTAAGATACTTTGGCAGACCCATACCCTCCCTAAAGGCCATGGACAAAAATGACAGAGTAATCCATATAGGCTCCTTTTCCTCCACGCTCCTGCCTTCCATCAGAATAAGCTACCTTGTTCTGCCGGACAAGCTAGGCCAGGTCTATAAAGAAATAAAATCCTCCTATTCCCAGGGGATCTCCAAGGTGGACCAGCTGACCCTGTGCAGGTTTATGAAGGAAGGCCACTACCAGAGGCACATAAAAAGAATCAGGCGGCTCTACAGCGAAAAGTCGGGACAAATGTCAGATTATATGTTAAAAAACTATCCTAACGATACAAAGATAATCAGCAACACATCAGGGCTATTTATGATAGTCGAATTTTTGTTCGAAAAAACAGAGGAAGAAATAGTCAGAGCCTTTGGAAAGCACGGAGTAAAGGCAACTGCCTACAAAAGCTATGTAAAGTCTGAATATAGGCCGCAAAATCCAAGAATTCTTATTTATTTCTACAACATAAAAACAGACAAGCTCAAAAGCATTATAAAAACCCTTATCAAAGAGCTTGGGAATAAGGCAAAGCCTGCTGACAAAATCCTAAAAACATAGTAGAATGAGGTAACAAAAACATTTTAGCAAGCAATAAAAAAATCTAATCTAAGGAGAAGAATATGAAAATTCTTGCCATAAACCCTGGCTCTACCTCGACCAAAATAGGCCTTTATGAGGACCAAGAGCTTTTGTTCAAGGCCTCCCTTGAGCATACCAACGAAGAACTGGCAGAGTACCAGTCCATAGGCTCTCAGTTTCCAATGAGAAAGACTGCCGTCATAAACGAGCTTGCAAGCCGTGGCTATGATACAAAAGATCTAAGCTGTGTTGTTGGAAGGGGCGGCATCCTGCCTCCTGTAAAATCAGGTGCCTACCTTGTTGATGAGGAGCTTGCAGATGTCCTTGAAAACAGGCCGGTGCTGGAGCATGCCTCAAACCTTGGCGGACTTATAGCAAAAGATATTGCAGACCAAACAGGAATACCGGCATATATATATGACTCCGTTGCTGTTGACGAGCTCCAAGATGTGGCCAGGATAACAGGCCTAAAGGAAATAAAAAGAAAAAGTCTGGCCCATGCCCTGAATATGAGAGCAGTAGCCATGAAGACAGCAGCAGAGCTTGGCAAACCCTATGCACAAACAAACCAGATAGTGGCCCACCTGGGCGGAGGCTTGTCCCTTTCTGCCCATAGCGGCGGCAAAATGATAGATATAGTATCTGATGATGAAGGGCCTTTTTCGCCGGAGCGGTCAGGCCGCTTGCCGATAAAGGACTTTATAAAATATGCCCAGAATTATGACCTAAAAACCCTCACAAAAAACGTAAGGGGCAATGCAGGCCTTGTATCACTGCTGGGCACAAACTCAGCCCTAAAGGTTGAAGAAATGATAAAGGAAGGCAATGAAGAGGCAAGGCTGGTCTACGAAGCCATGGCCTATCAGATTGCAAAAGCAATAGGAGAGCTGGCGACCGTCCTTTATGGTCAAGTAGATTCTATAACCATAACAGGGGGAATAGCCTACTCCAAGTTTATAACAGATTATATAAGAAAAAGAGTAGAATTTATTGCACCGGTTCACATCGTGCCTGGCGAAAATGAGCTGGAATCTTTGGCTTATGGTGCTTATAGGGTACTTACCGGACAAGAGAAAATAAATGAATTTGTTGACAAAAGGGATCTGTAGCCAGATGCCCTTTCAAAGCATAAAACCATAAGAATAAAAAATAATATCAAATTTTGGAGGAAAAAACATGTTTAGAATGACAGCGCCTCATGCGCAATGGCCACTAGAAGGCGATCCTATATTTGCAATTTCGGGCAAGGCAAAGGAAGCCCAGCAAAGGCTTGGAAAAGAAAATGTTATTGATGCAACAATTGGAGCAATAATGGACGACGAAGGCAAGCTCCTTTGCTTTGATTCAGTCTATGACGTCCTAAAAGCCCTGCCAAACGAAAAAATAGCTGCCTATGCCCCAATTGCAGGAAAGATCG
>JBDHVO010000016.1:0-11625 GCA_039809675.1 Proteocatella sp. | reverse complement strand
AAATTTACAGGTATTTTTAAAATAAGTATTGAAAAGTTCATCAGGGAATAGTACAATATAACTTGTTAGCACTCAGCTATAACGAGTGCTAAAATAATGCTTATTAAAGAAACAGGAGGATAAAATGAAAATAAGACCCTTGGCAGACCGAGTAGTTATTAAAATGCTTGAAGCAGAAGAAAAGACAAAGAGTGGCATAATCTTGACAGGAAGTGCCAAAGAACAGCCTCAGATGGCCGAAGTTATTGAAGTTGGACCGGGAGGCATAGTTGATGGCAAAGAAATAAAAATGGAAGTTGAAAAAGGAAACAAGGTGCTTTTTTCAAAGTATGCAGGAACAGAAGTTAAGGTAGATGGAGTAGAGTATATTATTCTTAGCCAGAAGGATATTCTGGCAGTAGTTGAATAGGAGGCAAAAATGGCTAAAGAAATATATTTTGGTGAAGATGCAAGGAAGTCTATTGAGCTTGGAGTTAATAAGCTTGCAGATACAGTTAAGGTAACCCTTGGACCAAAGGGGAGAAATGTTATACTTGCAAAGCAGTATGGCAGCCCTCTTATTACCAATGACGGTGTAACTATTGCCAGAGAAATTGAGCTTGAAAATCCGGTTGAAAATCTTGGTGCTCAGATAGTTAAGGAAGTTGCAACAAAAACAAATGATGTAGCGGGAGATGGAACTACAACTGCGACCCTCCTGGCTCAAGCAATAATTAAAGAAGGCCTAAAAAATGTTGCAGCCGGTGCAAACCCGATAATCCTCAGAAAAGGAATAAATAAGGCTGTTGCCTTGGCGGTTGAGGAGCTATCAAAGCTTTCAAAAATCATTGAAAGTAAGGAGGAGATATCACAGGTAGCTGCAATTTCGGCTGGAGAAGAAGAAGTTGGGATAATGATTTCAGATGCCATGGAAAAAGTTGGTAATGATGGAGTAATCACCATAGAAGAGTCCAAGACAATGGATACAACCCTTGAAGTTGTCGAGGGAATGCAGTTTGACAGGGGCTATCTTTCTCCATACATGTCAAATGACATGGAGAAAATGGAAGCAACAATGCAAGATCCCCTTATTCTTATAACTGATAAAAAGATATCGAATATCCAGGAAATCCTCCCAGTCCTTGAGCAGATTGTACAATCTGGCAACAGACTTCTGATTATATCTGAGGATATAGAAGGTGAGGCCCTTGCTACACTGGTTGTCAACAAGCTAAGGGGTACCTTTGATGTAGTTGCAGTAAAAGCACCTGGCTTTGGTGATAGAAGAAAGGCTATGCTAGAGGATATAGCCATACTGACAGGTGGACAGGTAATATCTGAAGAGTTTGGTCTTGACCTCAAGGACACAGACCTTATTAGTCTTGGAAGAGCCGGATCTGTAAAGGTAACCAAGGATCACACTGTAATTGTAAACGGAGCAGGAAACAAAACTGCAATTGCTGATAGGGTTGCCCTTATAAAAAGACAAATTGAAGATACAACATCTGAATTTGACAAAGAAAAACTGCAAGAAAGACTTGCAAAGCTTTCTGGTGGAGTTGCCGTAATTGAAGTTGGAGCTGCTACAGAAACAGAGCTGAAGGAAAGAAAGCTAAGAATGGAGGATGCCCTAAATGCTACAAGGGCCGCCGTTGAGGAAGGCATTGTAGCAGGTGGTGGTACTGCTCTTGTAAATCTTGTTGACAAAGTTGAAGCCCTTGCTGCGAGCTTGGAAAATGAAGAAAAAACAGGCGCCTTTATTATTGCAAAGGCATTATCTGAGCCGCTAAAGCAGATTGTAGTAAATGCAGGCTTAGAAGGTGCAGTAATTGTTGAGAATGTCAAAAAAGCTGACAAGGGTATAGGCTTCGACGCCCTTAAGGAGCAATATGTAAATATGGTTGAAGCTGGGATAATTGACCCTACAAAGGTTACCAGAACAGCACTCCAAAACGCAGCTTCAGTTGCAGGGACCTTCCTTACAACAGAGGCGGCAGTAGTTGATATAAAATCTGAAGAACCAGCCATGCCTCCAATGGGCGGTGGAATGGGTATGATGTAAGCTTAAAATCAATCCGAAGCCTAAGGCTTCGGATTGATTTTAATTGATAAAAAGAAGAATAGGCTTAAATTCTAAGGACCAATTTTTAGGTGTCTAAGCGTCAAATCTCTTGTAAACTGCCTTAAATTATGATACAATTTATGTGTTATTGAGAATATTCAGGTGGTATTTTTTATGAAAAGAAAAGGCTTCACGCTAATTGAAATTACGATTTCAACAGCTTTGATTCTTTTTGTACTTAGCTCTGCCTACTCCTTGTTATCCGCAGCCTTAAAAACAAACTCAAATTTCATAGCAGAGAAGGAGCTGACTGAGACAGCAGCGATACTCCAGTCTTATCTTAAGGTGGATTTTGAAAGGGCAAGGAGCATAGAAAAGGTGTTAGACAAAGACGGCAATATCCATGATACAATTGGCCAAACGCCTGTGGATGCCTTGTGCATAAAGCTAAGCAGAAGCAGAAATATACTCTATCAAAAGCCCTACATAAACCAACTAATATTTCTCAAAGAAGACGAGCGGAAATCTGTATGGGTCTTAAAAAACAGCCTTGAAAGCCAGGAGCTGAATGTTAAAGCCTACAGATTATATAAAGGCTCCTATGAAGTGGGGACCCACGTGGATTCTTTGTTAATCTCTAAGGTAGAGGACAAAATATACAAAATAGAACTGATATTAAAATATTATCAGACAGAATTCAGCTACAGATCAGACTTTTTAGTAAAATTGCAAGAATAATAACGGAGGTTAAGAATGATTACAGCAGGAGATTTTAGAAAAGGTGTTACTTTTGAAATAGATGGGCAGCCATACCTTATAATTGAATTTCAGCACGTTAAACCAGGAAAGGGTGCAGCCTTCGTAAGGACTACCTACAAAAATCTTAAGACAGGAGCAACACGGGAGGAAGCCTTTAACCCAAATGACAAATTCCCAAAGGCTACAATAGAAACAAAGGAAATGCAATACCTTTACCATGATGGAGAATTATACTATTTCATGGACAACGAGACGTTTGACCAGGTTCCTCTAAATGAAGAACAAGTTGAGGATGCAATAAAGTGGGTAAAGGAAAACGAAATGGTAACAATCAGATTCTACCAAGGAAGTGCCTTCCAGGTTGAAGCTCCAAACTTTGTTGAGCTTGAGGTTGTTGAAGCCGAACCAGGTGTAAAGGGAAACACAGCAACCAACGTAACAAAAGCGGCAACACTTGAAACTGGAACTGTTGTTCAAGTACCTATGTTCATTGAGCAAGGCGAAAAAATTAGGATAGACACCCGTACAGGTGAATATATGTCAAGAGTTAATTAAATTATTTTTAGGAGGGCGTTATGGACTATTTATTTGAAAGAGTAGCGTATCTAAGAGGATTATGCGATGGAAGTGGATTTTCTGAGGATACAAAAGAGGGTAAGGTTCTTCTTGAAATTGTTGACATTTTAGGTGAGTTTGCAGATTCAATTGTGGAATTGTCAGACAAACAGGACGAGCTAGAGGAATATGCTGAGGCAATCGATGAGGATCTTTCTGATCTTGAGGATGACTTCTATGAGGATGATGAGGACGAGGACGATGAAGACGAAGAATTAAGCTTTATCGAGCTTACCTGCCCTTCCTGTGGAGAAGAAATCGAGATAGACGAAGACCTTCTTTACGATGAAGAATCAGACATTGTATGTCCTGCATGTGGCGAGGTAATTATATCAGCTTTAGATGATGAAGATATGGATTTTGAGGAGCTTGACTTAGATTAATCATTAATATTAGCAAGATAAAAGGCTGCGGATGCAGCCTTTTATCTTAACAGGGAAAAATAATGGGATTAGAGCATAATATAGGTTACAAATTTAAAAAACAAGAGCTTCTGAGAGAAGCCCTTACTCATACATCCTATTCCAATGAAAACAGGAAGAGTAGGACCAAATCCACGGCCAAGGATTCAATGGATAATGAAAGACTGGAATTTTTGGGAGATTCCGTATTAAATCTTTCGATTACCACATTTTTGTTTAAAAAAAACAAGAATCTTGCCGAAGGTGACCTGTCAAGAATAAGGTCTACAATTGTTTGTGAAAAATCACTCAGGCTTGCGGCAGATTCTATCGGGCTGAGCAAGTATATACTCCTTGGAAAAGGGGAAGAGCAAACAGGCGGTAGAAATAGGGACTCTATAATTTCAGATGCCATGGAAGCTCTTATAGGGGCTATTTACCTTGACTCCGGTTTTGCAGAGGCGGACAGGTTTATCCTCAAATATATGGATGAAATTACAAATCTGGCTATAGAAGGTAAACTTTTTAAGGATTATAAAACTCAGTACCAGGAAATGGCACAAAAAATAAATGAAGCTAAAATAGAATACAGGGTTGTTGAAGAAAAAGGTCCTGATCACAACAAAACATTTGTGGTAGCCTTGCTATTGAACGGCCTTGAAGTCTCAAGAGGGGAAGGCCGAAGCAAAAAAGAAGCTGAGCAAAACGCAGCTAAGGAGGCAATGATAGGTGAAAAATAAGAAGACAATCCCTATTTTCGTCCCCCATAGAGGATGTCCCAACGACTGTATATTCTGCAACCAAAAAAAGATAACAGGGGTTCAAGGAGAGCAGACGAAAGAAGAAATTATAGCCATTATAGAAACAGCCTTAGAAACAATTGATGAAGGCTGTTTTGTAGAGATTGCTTTTTTTGGCGGATCCTTCACTGCAATTCCTCAAGAAAATCAAAAAGAGCTTTTGGAAATAGCAAAGATGTATATTGAAGCTGGCAGGGTTCACACTATAAGAATATCGACAAGACCAGACTCTATAAGCCTTGAAATCCTTGGGTTTTTGAAAAAGTATAACGTAAGCATCATTGAGCTTGGAGTTCAATCCATGGATGAAGACGTTCTTCTTACCGCTAATAGGGGTCACAAGGCATCATGTGTTGCTGAATCGGCAAAATTGATAAAAGAAAATGGCTTTAAGCTCGGCCTACAGATGATGATTGGTCTTCCTCAAGATAGCGAAGATAAGATCAGCCATACGGTTGACAGCTTTGTAAAATTAAAGCCTGACTTTGTAAGGATATATCCAGTACTTGTAATCAGGGAAACAGAGCTTGAGCTAATGCTGAACAAGGGACTTTATAAACCATGGGAAATTGAAAGGGCAGCCCAGGCAGCCAAAAATGCCTATAAAATCTTTACTGAAAATAACATTGAAGTAATAAGAATTGGTCTGCAGGCATCTGATACAATTGATATGGGGGCAGACGTTGTAGCCGGCCCTTTTCATCCTGCTTTTGGAGAAATTGTGTTGTCTCTTTTGTATAGAGATGCGATTGAAGCTTATATACTAAAAAACGATCTTGCAAGCAAACCCTCTAGAGCACTTGAGATAAAGACTGCAAAAAAGAATTTTTCGAAAATTACAGGGAATAAAAAAAGCAACAAAATATACTTCATGGAAAAATACGGCATCAGTATAGTAATCACAGAACAATCTACTGAGGCCTTGATAATAAACGAAGAAGAAATAAAGCTATATTCCTGAGGCAGGAGGGCGTAGTGAAGCTACAATCTATAGAAATCAAAGGATTCAAATCCTTTTACAAGAGGACGCGAATTGAATTTCCAGATGGCATAATAAGTATAGTAGGTCCCAACGGGAGCGGAAAAAGTAACATCCTGGACGCTTTTCGCTGGGTTTTAGGAGAACAAAGCGCCAAAAGCCTTAGGGGCGAAAAGATGGATGATGTTATTTTTTCGGGAACCAAAAAGCATACCCAGTCCAACTACTGCGAGGTTGAAATTGTGCTGGATAATTCTGATAATGCGGTGGATAGCGAGTTTTCAGAAATAAGTATAAAGAGAAAAACCTATCGCGAGGGGGACACAAAATATTACATCAATGGCAAAAATTGCAGGCTTAAGGACATAAAAGAGCTCTTTTTAGACTCAGGGATTGGCAAGGAAGGCTACTCAATAATTTCCCAGGGTAAGATTGATGAGATAATTAATGCATCCTCATCAGAAAGACGAAAACTCCTTGAGGAAGCTAGTGGGATATCAGGCTACCGCTACAAGAAGGAAGAAAGTGAAAAACTGATCCGGGATTCAAAAGCAAATCTTGAGCGCCTGGTAGATATCTATACTGAAATTGAAAGGCAAATAAAGCCCTTGGAGCTTCAGTGCCAAAAGGCTGAAAAATTTTTGGTCCTGAGCGAAGACCTTAAGCAGACAGATATAAGCCTTATGCTAAAGGAGTATGATGACATTTTTGGCCTTGTAGAAATTAATAATTCTAAAAAAACTGCTGCCCAGGAGAAGGTGAATCTGCTTGGCACCCAGCTATCAAAGCTAAAAAATGAAATCGAAGACCTTGATAAGAAAAAAAAAGAATACGAGCTTATTCTCCAAGCTCTCGAAAAGGATCAAAACAGGATAAAGCTTGAGAAAAACAATCGTAATAACCAGATTGAATTTCACAAAGAAAAGATTGAAATCAGGAAAAATATTGTTAACAAATTGTTAAACGAAAAAGAAACCCTGCAGGCTGACTTAAAAGCAGAGGACATACAGATTAATGAGCTTGAAGCAAACTTGATTAACCTGAAAGAATCTATTGAAAAAGTAACTAAAAAGCTTGAAGGGATTTCAGATTCGACAAGAGACCTTACGGCAAAGCTTACGAGCCTTGACCATGAAATAGTCAAAACAATAAAAACACAAGAAGGCAAAGCGGCTGAAATAAATAAATTAGAAAAACTAATATTTATCGCTCAAGAGAATCTTAATAGACAAGAGCACACCAAAAAAGACAGAGAAGCAAATCTAAAGAAGTATCGGGGAAATTTGAATGAATTATTGGTAAAAATCGATGCTGAAAAGAACCAGGAAGAATTGCTCAGAAAAAGCTTGTCTGAAATACAAGTTGATAAGGATCGCAAATCTATTGAGCTTGAAGAAGCCCACAAAACCATAAATATATGGAAAAACAAAATATCTGCGGCCTCCTTTGCATTAAAAGACTCAGAAACAAGACGCCATATGTACTTAAAAATGGAGCAGGATATGGACGGCTTTAACAAAAGTGTAAAGGCAGTGCTGACCAATAGGGCTCTTGAAGGAATAGTCGATGTTGTTTCAAATATAATTAAAACAGAAATCAAATATGAAAAGGCAATTGAAACAGCTCTTGGACCAGCCCTTCAGCATATAATTACTGAAAACAGCTCATCGGCAAAAATAGCAATTGAATTTTTGAAAAATAATAAAGCTGGCCGTGCTACCTTCATTCCTATGGACACAGTAAAATCCAATCCCCTAAGAATGGATAACATGCTTATAGCATCTGATGTTGTTATATGCGATAACAAGTATAAAAACATAATTAACACCCTTCTTGGCCGGACGATTTTGGCAGACAATATGGATGCTGCCATTTTAATTGGGAAGAAATATGAACAAAGGTATAAAGTAGTAACTCTGGATGGTGAAGTTTTTAGCCCTGGAGGGTCTATTACTGGGGGTCATTATTATAAAAGTAATGAAATTTTAAGCAGAAAAAGGCAAATTGAAAATCTTGACCTCTTGATTAAAAGTCAAACCGCAGAGCTTAAGGATGTAGAAAACAGCCTGGCAAAGGCTTCAGAGCACGAAGATGGCCTTAGACAAATAAGAGCCAATATAGACAAAGAGCTTGAAAGGCGTAGAGAAGACCTTAATCTAATAACATCTTCCAAAACTGAAATGCATAGAAGGGCCATGTATATCAGATCAGAAATTGCAGGGCTTGAAAAAGAAGAGGAAGAGTATTTCTTGGACAAAAAAGACCTTGGTGCCGAAATTGCAAGACTTAAAGACCGGTTTGACAATTTCGAGGAGGAGGCTCGTACACATAAAGAACAGCTTTTTTATGCTGAGCAGGATAAAAACAGACTAGCAGCAGAGCTATCAGGCAAAAATGAAGAAAAAAACGAAGCAAGGCTAAAGCTTGTAGCTTTTGAAAGCAAAAAAGATAACCTTGAAGGAGACCTTAAGCGATTTTTGAAAAATAAGGAAATCATAAGTGACAAAATTGAAAAATCTAAAGAGGAAATATATGCATTATATGCTGAAATTAAAATTAGTGAAGTAGCAGTCGAAAACTCAGTTCTTGACCTGCAGCTTTTTCAAGTTGAGCAGGACGAGCTATCATCTGAGCATGAAGATGCTATACTAGGGTTAAAAAAAGAGTCGCAAAGACTGGATAGTGTATTGTCTGAAAGCAAAGAGATAGATGGACTTTACATGAAGGCACTTGAAGAAAAATATATGCTTGATGCAGACCTTGGTAAAACATCCTTGCTTGAAGCCCAGATAGTTGAAAGGCTGAATGAAGACTATGGTCTTACAGTAGACACAGCCAGGCAATATAGAATTGAAGATGCTTCAAAAACCGGAATTGCAAAGCTGAAAAAAGAAATCCAGTCCCTGGGTAATATAAATCTTGATGCCATAGAGGAATACGGCTTGCTCAAGGAAAGGTACGAGACCTACAAGATACAGATTGAGGATTTGGACTTATCTATACAGGGTCTTGAGCAGATAATAGGAAGACTGGAAATGGATATGGCTTCAGAGTTTAAGAAAAACTTTGAAATAATTAACAGTAATTTTGAAATGATTTTTGAAAGCATTTTTGGCGGTGGAGAGGCAAAACTGATATTAAGCAATCCATCTGATGTCCTGAATTCGGATATAGAAATACTTGCCCAGCCTCCTGGCAAAAAGCTTAGAACAATGTCAGTATTATCTGGGGGAGAAAAATCGCTTATGGGAATTGCCCTCCTGTTTGCAATTCAGATGACCAAACCTGCCCCTTTTTGTATACTTGACGAAATAGATGCTGCTCTGGATGATGCCAATATTAGCAGGTTTAACGCATTTCTAAAAGAAATGTCAAAAGACATCCAATTTGTGACAATAACTCATAGGCGGGGAACCATGGAAACATCAGACTACATATATGGGATAACCATGCAGGATAAAGGAGTATCTGATGTAGTTAGCATAAAATTTGAAGATGCCCAGGAGTATATTGAACAGTAAAAATAGTAGGAGGAAAAATGTTCAAAAAATTTTTTGGATTTGGTAAGACAAAAGAAAAAGAAGAAATAAAGGCTTCTGAAGAAGCAGAAGCAGCAGCAGAAGAGGCAGAAGCAGAAGAGGCAGAAGCAGAAGAAGCAGAAGCAGAAGAAGCAGAAGCAGAAGAAGCAGAAGCAGAAGAAGAAGAAGCAGAAGAGGAAGAAGAAGAAGAAGCAGAAGCAGAAGAAGCAGAAGCAGAAGAGGCAGAAGCAGAAGAGGCAGAAGCAGCAGAGGCAGGAGCAGAAGAGGCAGAAGCAGAAGAGGCAGGAGCAGAAGAGGCAGAAACAGAAGAGGCAGAAACAGAAGAGGCAGAAGAAAAACTTGGTTTTTTTGCAAAATTAAAAAAGGGCCTTGCAAATACAACAAAAAGCTTCACTAGCAAAATTGAGACCCTCTTCAGTGGCTATTCAAAGGTTGACGATGAAATATTTGATGAACTTGAAGAGCTACTTATTCTTGCAGATTTAGGCTTTGACACAGCTATGGAAATTTCCGAAAAGCTTCGAAGGAGAGCTCACGAAAATAAAATTGAAGACGTAAAGGTTTTGGAAAATGAGCTGCAAAATATAATAGAAGAGATTCTTGTATCGGCATCAGAGCCAGAAAGCGATATGCCAGAGGAATTCCCTCAGATAATGGTAATAGTTGGAGTTAACGGAGTAGGTAAAACAACCAGCATAGGAAAGCTTGCTATGCAGTTCAAAAATGAAGGCAAAAGTGTAGTACTTGCAGCAGGTGATACCTTTAGGGCGGCAGCGGCAGATCAGCTTAGTATTTGGGCTGACAGGGCTCTTGTCCCAATAATACGCAGTAATGAGGGTGCAGACCCCTCATCAGTAATTTTTGACGCTATAAAGTCAGCAAAGTCCAAAAACACTGATGTTCTAATATGCGATACAGCAGGGCGACTTCATAATAAGAAGAATCTAATGAATGAGCTGGAAAAAATATTCAGGATTATTAACAGGGAATATCCTGAAGCAAAAAAGGAAATCTTACTTGTAATAGATGCAACAACAGGCCAAAATGCTATCAATCAGGCTAAAACCTTCTCCGAGGTGGCACCTCTAACAGGGATCATACTTACGAAGCTTGATGGAACAGCAAAAGGGGGAGTTGTTATCGGACTATCAAGAGAGCTGAAGATTCCAATAAAATATGTTGGAATTGGAGAAAAAATTGAAGATCTGCAAAAATTTAATGCAAGAGATTTTGCAGCTGCCCTCTTTTCAAGGAATTAAAATAAAAAAGATAAGATGTCAAGCGAAAAAGCTTGACATCTTATCTTTACTGAGATATTATAGAAGCTGTAAAGTATAACAGCTTTACAGGAGGCGATTGTGGAAATAGACAAATTTGTTTATTTTAATAAATTGTATTCAGTTTACAGAGATATGCTTACTGAAAAGCAAAGAGATATACTGGAGCTTTACTTGCTGGAGGATTTTTCGCTAGGCGAGATAAGCGATGAGCTTGGAATATCAAGACAAGCTGTGCACGATGCAGTAAAACGAAGTGAACAGCTTATGTTCGATACCGAATCCAGGCTTGGGATTTTAAAAAAGGAAAAGTATATAGCTGATAAGGCTAATCTGATAATAGGAATTTTAAATTCCAAAGATACTACAATAGATAACGATTCAAAAAATAAGATACTGGATGTTTGCAAGGAGCTGATTTAATGATATTTGAAAGCTTATCCGATAAACTTCAAAATGCATTTAAAGGTCTAAAAAGCAGGGGTAAACTAAGCGAAAATGACATAGATGTAGCAATGAGGGAAGTCAGACTTGCCCTGCTTGATGCAGACGTAAACTACAAGGTTGTTAAGGATTTTGTAAAGCAGGTCAAGGAAAGATCCTTGGGATCAGAGGTCATGGAGAGTCTTACGCCTGGCCAGCAGGTTATAAAGATTGTAAATGAAGAGCTAACTACCCTTATGGGTGGTGCTCAAAGTAAGCTATCTTTTTCAAGCACCGGCCAGACTGTAATAATGCTTGTGGGGCTGCAGGGAGCAGGTAAAACTACAACTATTGCGAAGCTTGGCAGGCAGTTGAAAAAAGATGGTCATATGCCAATGGCTGTCGCGGCAGACGTGTACAGACCAGCCGCAGTTAAACAGCTCCAGGTTGTTGGTGAGCAGGCAGGAATTGCAGTATACGCTGAAGAGGGCGTGCAGGATGCGGTTGGAATAGTAAAGCGTGCCATGGAGAAGGCCAGAATCCTTGGCAATGACCTTGTGCTTGTGGATACAGCAGGAAGGCTTCATATAGATGAAGTGCTTATGCAGGAGCTTAAAGATATAAAAACTGTAGCATCTCCTCAGGAAATATTACTGGTTGTAGATGCAATGACAGGCCAAGACGCAGTTAATGTTGCTAAGAGCTTTAACGAAAACCTTGGCATAGATGGAGTCATTCTTACAAAAATGGATGGAGACACCAGAGTTGGAGCTGCCCTTTCTATAAAAGCA
>JBDHVO010000015.1:0-11717 GCA_039809675.1 Proteocatella sp. | reverse complement strand
AGAAAAAAATACAAAGAACCATAAAATTAAGGGAATATAGTAACACAAACACTTTCGTTTTATTTTCTTTATTATTAAACTTAATAAAGAAGTTTTTAATCTCGTTCATATAGTATTGTTGTCCCTATATATTGTGAGAAAGAGGCATCAGCATAGTGATTAGTTACAGTTCTATACACATGATAATATCCAGACATTCCATCATAAACTGTTTGTTCATAATAATCTGCATTTTTTTTTGCATTTAAAAACTTTTCAGCAATCCAAATAACTCCTGTTGTAATAGCAGCTTGATTTGCAGAACCTGTTATATAGCAAGATGCTATTGCAACGGCCAATGCTACTACTGATATACCTTTTTGATAATTGAGATAGGTATTAGCTTTATAGGTATACATGAGTTCCCAATTCAAAACTCCACTCCCTCCTCCTGGGTCTAATGAGAGTGTAGTAATGTTTGAATTAGAACTTTCTTCTGTAGATATAGCTATAAAATCTTTCCTTAGGTTCACTGTTTCAATTTTACCTAAATTATCTTCAATATAGAGATTTTCATTATCATATGTTATTGTTTGAGGGATATCATTAACTGTTGCAATAAAATATGGAGAGCTATCAGGATTATCAAAAAACTCCAAAAACTCTTCGTCCCCAGTTTTAAGGTTGGTAATTTGTATTTTGTAATAATCAGTTTCTTTTATTATGTATTCCCATTTAAAGTCATCCGAAATCGATATAATGTTATTAGTATTTGAGGCTTCAATTCCAATAGCGAATACATTCAAAAATAGTGTACTTGTTAATAATGTCGAGGTTAGGATAATCGATAGAATTTTTTTAAACATTAGATATACTCCTTTCTAAAAATTAAATTCAACTAAATAAACAAAAACATTCCCCTAATATTATTGTTCTACCCAATGTAGTCATATACAATCGATTTACCCAATTTTTACCCTATAGATAGAACAAGATAATAAGAGAAGTGGCAATGATATACCGTGCAATTGTTACTGCAAACATTAAAATGTGCTTGGGTTTCATAATAGTTATCTACATTACTAAATACTGTTTGTTGTCAGCGCTTTACAACAAATTAATATTTATAGCTTGCGTAGTCAATATATAATTATTAGCTAATCGAACATCATAATAATTTGCAAAGCGTTCTTAGTAAATTAAATTACACGCTAACCTAATAATAATATACCTTATCAGTTTACTTTCGTCAACGATTTATTTCAAAGTCAAAAAGCGTATAGAGATAAATCTCAATTTAAGGATTTGTAGGTTTAATTGTAATGCCCCTCATTATCAAGACACGATTTAAAATTTCTTAGTTATCTTCCTTTCGTGTTTGATATTGATATTTTTGTCATCAAAATCAACGAAATCTTTTCTTTGGGTTTGATCCGAGCAATTGGGCAGATTTTTTTCATCTGGACAAGACTACTGGACTGATGTCATATTTAGCCGCAAGCTCGTTTATGGTTGGTGTTTCAGCAATAATTTCGAGAACAATCTTTGTTTTAAATTCTGGGGTATGATTTCTTCTATTCTTCATAATCTCCATTGTAACTTAGATTTTCGTTTTTGTGTCTCAGGCTATGGGTTCAGTATAAAACGCCCAATTTAATGCAAAAAGAAGGGATATCATTGATATTTCTTCTTTTTGCCCTATACCTTTTTGGGTTTTGAAATAAACCGTTGACAAAAATAAACTTGTAAGATATATTAGTGTCAGGTTACGCATGTAATCTGATTTGCTAAGGATGCTTTGCAAATTAACATGATATCCGATTGGATGTAGGTGGTGACTTCTTATTAAACAATGCAGCAAGAGATTCTCAAAACAAAATTGAAGATAAGTTAGATTGTAACCCTGTTGCAAGTAGTTACAAGGTTTCCCGTGATGAATACAGATCAGAATTTCCTAAAACTGTGTATCTCAATATGTTATGATATTTTATAGGTATAATTTCTTCTAAGGAAGTGAAAAGAATAATATTACTTTATATAATTTATGGAAAAGAGGTTTTGATGATTGATCTTCTGTCAAGAAAAATGTTAATATAGTTAATCTTGTAAGTTGAAAGGACAAGTATTATGAAAAAAATTTCTATACTACTATTATTAACAATACTTCTATTAGTATCTGTATTTCCAACTTATGCTCAACCCTCAATGATGAATTCACAATCAATAGGGCCAATTATACAAAAAGCGCTAAATCAACAAAAGATAGATATAAAACTGGTTGATGCGACTTTTTTTAAGAAAAACAAGAATAATGAAAATTGAAATATGTTAGCCGAATACAAAAATAATAATGGCAGTAAAATTATAGAGATTAAAGAAAATGGGATATATAATAAGATTGAATACAAAGTCAGTGGGGATATGTATTTGAATGATGGACCTATTACCGTTAAATCCTATGATGAAAACAAACATCTGATTAGTGATAAGATTCTTAATATATATGATGAATCTTTAGAGCTAAGAGCACAAAGAACTTGGAAGTGGGAAAAATTACCTAGTGGTATAACAGATAATGATTTGCCTACTCATCTTGGAATGACCACAAAAGTAGTAACTTTTACTAATGCAACATGGGCAGGAATAACAACAGGAGTCATTGTAGCCATTCTTACAAGTCCATTTCCTGGTCTTTGGAATGCAGTAGCTGGTATTATTGCAAGTTCGCTTGTTAATTCAGCTCAAAGGTTAAATCCATCTAGCAGTTATTTGAGTATGGAAAAATATGAAAGGAAGGGTATGTATGTGGGCGGATATAATATGATCATAAAAACATATATGAAATATTTTGCCACACAAAATTTCACAGCATTTATAGGAGATAGTACCCATTATACAGCTTATGATGGTTAAAAAATCCCTATTATTTTATAGAATTCTTATTGTTTTTGCCTTTTTGTTTTATATTTACTTTATTTTTCAACTCTGGGCGGGGGAAAAAGCGACACTAATAACTTCTATAGGACTTGTGACATCAGCAATGATTTTTAATGTATTATACGAATTTATGTGGTTAAAAGTCAAGTCAAAGCATCGCCGATTTCTAGTATATATTTTTTATATTGGAATACAGGTTATTATATTTTTTTTCTCACAACACAATTTTTTCGAAATTGCTGGAACAGATGAAGTTATCAATAATAATTATTGGTACTTTGGTATGAAGTTTTGTTTTGTTGTTGCATGGACTATGATATTAAGAGCAACTTTTAATTATTATAAAAGTATTGATTAAACTTTTTTATATTTATATAAAGTTTAGCAAGAGTAAGCTAAATGTGCATTTAGCTTACTCTTGTCTTGGTTTAAACTAGCAGTTTTTGATTGCATACTCATTTTATCCTTAACAGACTGACTAGCACTTCACCTTTTCACAGGTTTAATTTACTGAATTATTAGTAGATCCGTCTCCAGTCAAATCAGGTTCAATCAATATTATGGTATACCCAGCATCCAAGTTTTCCTTGTATGGTTCTAGGATTTTTCTTTCTTCTTGATCCAAGTCCTTATAGGGCGTTGTGGTATAATCTGCTGATGTAACACCCCTTTTGGATACCACTCTTATCTGCTCTCTGGAGTATTTTTTCCAAAGCAAATCTCTTACATCTTCCATGGCCTGTCCATAGCTCTTATAAACCCCATATATTTTTTTCATATTTCTCCTTTTTGTATTCTAAAACATTTTTATCAAGCATAATACTTGCCAATACAGTTCTTTAGTTTGAATTTTATATGAAATAATAATATTGATAGTTTATGTTTTATACCCTTTTAAGGAGGATTTAATTCAATTTTTGTAATAATATCCTTTTTGGAGAATCCTTAGAAAGTCACCTGCTTTTTTAATCTATTTTTCGATCTTAGTCTATATCTATATGCCTACTAAGTCCTTCCAAAAAGAATTCTGATCCTGCTTGGTTGCTTAAAATTATCGTAGCTGCGTTGTCCCAATCAATGGACTCAGTCTCTATTACATCGTCAACAGAAGTGTATGTTTCACTTTTGCCTTTTTCCCTAAACCACACATTATAGTAAAAATTCTCATAGTTATCACTGAATAATATATTCTTCTGCTTATCATCATCTTGTTTTTCGGCAGTATAGAAGTCCATCATATCCCTAGAAGCTTCACTGGCATACTTGGTTTCCCCATGCAAGTCAGAGATTAACAGAAAGATATTTTCCCAGTCTTCTTTTTTATATTCAACAAAATATTTTTCGTCCTCTTCATTATCATCTTCTGGCTTTCCGTACAAAATTAAAGATATAAACTTAATATCATCTTTTTTGATTGTGGTTAATTCGCCCAATTGTTTGTTGTCCATATTAATAGCAAATACCTTGCCTTGGCCACTGGTGGACAGCTCTGCATCTTCCAATCTTTCCTCCTCTACTGTCCAGGCTAGATTGTATTTTGAGATTACTTTTTCTATATCTTCTTTTTCTGCAGAGAATCTAATCTCCTTAGACCCATTGCATCCAGTTATCAGCAGTATGCTCGTAAGTACTACTAGCATACGAATCAACATTCTACTTTTCATTGTTTTCTTCTTCCTAACATTTCTTTATCTGCCATTTAATTTCTTTGCCTTTTCTATTCTCCTGTGGTTTGCTTATGTAAACTTCGTAAGCAAATATTATAGTATACTTTAAAATGTGTCAATGGGCAGAATAGCAATTTCCAATTCCCTGCATCCCAAAATAAGTAATCAACAACAGAGTTTATTCTATTAAAAAACGGAATGTCACCTGATGATACAGATTACATTCCGTTTAATATATTCTCAAATTTAAAACTGTATCTACAATTTTATCTCAATTCTATGAACCGTCCATGAGCTTATACTCTTATTACCTTAATTTTGCTCCAGCTTCAATCTCCAGCTGGGTAAGGATTTTGTCTTGGATTTTGTTTACTTCGTCGTCAGTCAGGGTTCTGTCCTTTGCTCTAAAGGTCAGGGCATAGGCTACCGATTTTTTGTTTTCTCCTACCTGGTCTCCTTGGAAGATGTCAAATAGTTTAACGGATTCCAGGTTTTTCTTGCCATATTTTTTGATTATTTCTTCTAAGCTTCCTACCTGCAGGTCTTTATCTACTACCAGGGCAATATCCTTTTCTATAGCTGGATATCTTGGTACTGGGCTATAGTGGACTTCCAGGTCGGCTACCCTGCTTGTTTCTTCAATATTTATTTCAAATATATAGAGCCTTTTTTTGATTCCAAAGTTTTCTAGGACTTTTGGGTGGATTTCTCCTATTGTAGCTATGTGCTTATTTTTGCAGCTTACATGGGCACATCTTCCCGGGTGGAAGGTCTTGTTTTCGCTCTGGGCTTCATATTTGGCTTCTTTTATTCCTATCCCTTTTAAAATGCCTTCTAATCTTGCTTTTGCCGTGAAAAAATCTTCCTTTGGCCCGTATATTCCTGCAATCAGAGATTTTTCCTCCCTTGGCAGCTGGTCATGGCCTTTGAAGAAGGTGTTCCCTAGCTCAAAGGCTGCGAAATTATCATTTTTGTGGGAGAGGTTGGTTGCTGCTACCTCTAACATTCCCGGTATCAGAGTAGTTCTCATTACTGATGTTTCTTCTCCCAGGGGATTGAGGAGTTTTAGGATATCATTATGCTTTTCGTCTTCAATGTTTGCTTTTTCCAGATTTTTGGGGCTTATAAAGGAGTAGGTCTGAATTTCTGTAAGGCCATTTTCCTTGGATAGTTTTTTCAGTTTATCTGCAAAGAGTCTTTCCTTAGATTTGAGGGCCTGCTTTACGGGAGCAACAACAGGTTTTGACTGGATTTTATTGTAGCCGTATATTCTGGCTACTTCTTCAACCACGTCTTCTCTTATGGTCATGTCTAGTCTTTCTGGTGGTATTACTATCTCTATATTGTCACCATAGATTCCAACTTTGAAAAATAAGCTCTCTAGTATATCACTAATGGTTTCTTTTGAAAGCTCTTCTCCTATGAGGCCGTTTATAAAGCTTACTTCTGTTTTTATTATAGGATTTTTGTATTCTTCTTCATAGGTATCTATTATGTCACTTACAACTCTCCCGGCTCCAAGCTTCTCTATCAGGTGGGCAGCCCTGTCTATGGCAAGTCTTTGCCTTTGGATATCTATGCCTTTTTCAAAGGCTGAGGAGGCATCTGTCCTTATACCCAGCCTTCTTGATGTAAGCCTTACGCTGTCAGCATCAAAAAGGGCTGCTTCTAGGAGGATATTTTTTGTGTCGTTGCTTATCTGGGTGTTTTCTCCTCCCATTACTCCTGCCATTCCTATTGGTCTGCCTCCATCAGTTATAAGAAGGACGTCCTTGTCCAGGGTGTAGTCTTTGCCATCAAGGGTTGTCATCTTTTCGCCTTCTACTGCGTTTCTTACAAGTATTGTGTCTGTATTTAGTTTCTTGAGGTCATAGGCGTGGAGGGGTTGGCCAAATTCGGCCATTACGTAGTTTGTTATATCTACTATATTGTTTATTGGTCTTATACCAAAGCTGATTAGCCTTTGCTGCATCCACTGGGGAGATGGCTTTATCACAATGTCTCTTACTTCTCTGACTACAAATCTTGGGCACAGGTCCTTGTTTTCTATTTCTACCCTTGTCCCTATCTGGCTGGCTGCTTGTGCTTCAACTTCTGTTGATGGCATTTTGAATTCACAGCTTAGAGTGGCTGAGCTTTCTTTTGCTATTCCAAGGATTGCCCTGCAGTCAGGCCTGTTGGCTGTGATTTCAAATTCTATCACTGTATCCTTTAGGCCTAAGGCTTCTACTGCGTCCTGGCCAACCTTAAACTCTTCATCAAGAATCATGATTCCGTCTTTTGATTTTTCGTTTAGGTACTTACTTTCTATTCCCAGCTCATCTCCTGAGCATAGCATGCCGTTGGAATCTATGCCCCTTAGCTTGCCGTTTTTAATTTTTAATCCATTTGGCAGGATTGCTCCGTCAATTGCTACAGGGATTATATCTCCTATGCTTACGTTGCTGGCTCCTGTTACTATCTGGACTAATTTATCAGCTCCTGTGTCTATCTGGGTTATTATCAGCTTGTCTGCATCAGGATGGGGGGAGATCTCTTTTATCTGGCCTATTACAAGGTTTTTTACTCCCTGGCCTTTTTCTTCGATTGTTTCAACCTTTGTCCCGCTCATTGTCATCATGTCAGAGTATTTTTTGGAATCCACACTGATATCTACATATTCACTTAACCAGTTTAATGATACTTTCAAAATCCACCTCCACTAAAATTGTGCTAAAAATCTAAGATCGTTTTCGTACAGAAGTCTTATGTCTTCAATACCGTATTTTAACATTGCTATTCTTTCTATTCCCATTCCAAAGGCAAAGCCCGAGTATACTTCAGGGTCTATCCCGCAGTTTCTCAGTACATTTGGGTGAACCATGCCGGCTCCAAGGATTTCTATCCAGCCTTCGTTTTTGCATATCTGACAGCCCTTGCCTCCACATTTAAAGCAGGTTATGTCTACTTCTGCACTTGGCTCTGTAAAAGGAAAGTTGTGGGGTCTGAATTTTGTTTTTATATTTTCTCCAAACATTTGTTTTACAAAAACTTCAAGGGTATCCTTAAGGTTGGCGAAGGTAATGTTTTTGTCTACTACAAGGCCTTCTACCTGGTGGAACATAGGTGAGTGGGTGGCATCAGGTGTGTCGTATCTAAAACACCTCCCCGGGGATATCATCCTGATTGGTGGCTCCTGGGACTTCATGGTCCTTATTTGGACTGTTGAAGTATGGGTTCTTAGGACTATATCCTCTGAGAAGTAAAAGGTGTCGCTCATCTCCCTTGATGGGTGGTATTTTGGCGAGTTTAGGTTGTCAAAGGTATTGGCAACTGTATCTACCTCAGGCCCGTCTTCTATGGAAAAGCCCATGGACATGAAGATGTCTTCTATTATGCCTGTTGCCAGGGTAATTGGGTGGCATTTGCCTACAAATACGCTGTCTGCTGGTATTGTAACGTCTATGGTTTCTGTTTTCAGGGAAGCTTCAAGAGCCTTGTCCTTTAGGTCTGCCTTTATCAGGGCTACCCTTTCTTCTATCTCATCCCTTACTTCGTTGGCAAGCTTGCCCATCTCAGGTCTTAGGTCTGCTGATAGCTTACCTACTTCTTTCATAAGGTTTGCCAGTTCGTTTTTTTTGCCCAGGTATTTTATCCTGAGGTTTTCAAGTTCGTTTATATCTCCTGCCTGGACTAGCTCATTTAGTGCCGAGTCTCTTAGCTTTAACAGTTTTTCTTTCAATTTGCCACCCCTATTTTAATTTTACAAGTTCTCCACCACTGCCATAGTTTTCATATTCCATATCTCTTATTATTATGGATACTGCTTCTTTTGGACAGTCTACACTTTCTGCTATGGCCTCTGTTACTTTCTTTACCATTTCCTTTTTTTGTTCTATACTTCTTCCTTTTATTAAATCAATCTGTACTATTGGCATTTTTTCTCCTTTATTAGTAATTTCTTATTTCTTTAGCTGGTTTATTCTTTCTTCTACACTTGATTTCATTTCTTTATATTTGTCTATTTTTGCCTTTTCTTCGTCTATAAGGCTTTGAGGCGCCTTAGCTACAAAGCCTTGGTTATTTAGCTTGCCCTGGGCTCTTTTTATCTCCCCCTCAAATTTGTCTGCTTCTTTACTTAGTCTTTCAATTTCTTTTTCTATGTCTATGATTTCTGCTAGGGGGATAAATATTTCTGCTCCGTCTATTACTATGCTCAGGGCGTCTTGGTCTGCCTGGTCTTTTGATATAAATTCTACTTCTGAGGCTGAGCCCAGGGTTATTATATACACTTGTGCCTTTGTAAGAGCTTTAAGGGCATCTTCCTCAGCGGCTATTTTTACGCTAGCCTTTCTTGATGGAGGCACATTCATCTCTGATCTGGCGTTTCTGATGGCTCTTATGGCTTCCATGACCTTGTTCATCATTTGGATGGAAGCTTCATCGTATTTGTTTTGATCAAATACTGGCCAGGCGGCTGTGATTATCTTTTCGTCTTCTTCAAGCTTTGAGTAGATTTCTTCTGTTATAAAAGGCATAAACGGGTGAAGGAGCTTAAGGATTCCTTCAAGGACATTTTTTGCTGTATATAGGGCTGTTTGTTTTGCTATATTATCTTCTGAGTAAAGCCTTGGCTTTATAAGCTCAATGTACCAGTCGCAAAACTCCGACCAGGCAAATTCATAGATTTTGTCTGCTGCAATTCCTATTTCAAATTTGTCAATATTACCGCTTACATCCCTTGCTACCTTGTTGAGCCTCGAAACTATCCACCTGTCGCTGATTTCCATATTTTCTTCTATGGTTTTTTGATCTAAATTGATTTCACAGTTTTCCATATTCATAAGGATAAATCTTGAGGCATTCCATATCTTGTTGGCAAAGTTTCTGGAGGTTTCTACTCTTTCGTAGGAAAATCTCATATCGTTGCCCGGTGTGTTACCAGTCGCCAGGGTAAATCTCAGGGCGTCTGCTCCATACTTATCTATTACTTCAAGAGGGTCTATACCGTTGCCCAGGGACTTGCTCATCTTTCTTCCCTGCTCGTCTCTTACTATTCCGTGAAGAAGAACGTGCTTAAAGGGAATTTCTTTCATGCAGAACATGGCTGAAAATACCATTCTGATTACCCAGAAGAAGATTATGTCGTAGCCTGTTACTAGGACGCTGGTTGGGTAATAGTATCTCAAAAGGGCGGTATCATCTGGCCAGCCAAGGGTTGAAAATGGCCAAAGGGCTGATGAAAACCAGGTGTCAAGCACATCCTCATCCTGTCTTATACTGGATGAACCGCATTTTTTACAGTGGTCTGGTTTTGTTCTTCCGACCATGATTTCGTCACAGTCCTGGCAGTAGTAGGCTGGAATCCTGTGCCCCCACCACAATTGCCTTGATATATTCCAGTCTCTTATATTATTTAGCCAGTTGTAGTAGGTTTTTTCGAATCTTTCTGGTATTATTTCTATTTCTTTGTTTTCTACTACTTCTATGGCTGGCAGGGCCAGGTCCTTCATCTTTACAAACCATTGCTTTGAAAGGATTGGCTCTACAACTGTATGACACCTGTAGCAGTGGCCTACATTGTGGTCATGGTCCTTTATTTTGGCTATAAGGCCATCTTGTGTCAAGTCTTTTATTATAGCTTCCCTACATTCGTATCTGGTCATTCCCTTGTACTTGCCTGCATTGTTGTTCATTATGGCTTCATCGTCCATTACCCTGATCTGGGCCAGGCTATGTCTTTGGCCTATTTCAAAGTCGTTGGGATCATGGGCAGGGGTTACTTTTACTACTCCTGTTCCAAAGTCCATATCTACATAGTCATCGGCAACTATTGGGATTTCCCTGCCTATATAGGGTACTGTTACGGTTTTGCCTATAAACTTTTGATACCTCTCATCTTCAGGATTTACCGCAAGACCCGTATCTCCCAGGATGGTTTCTGGTCTTGTTGTGGCTACTTCAAGCTTTTCGCCGCTTTCATTTATAATATAATAGAAGTAATAAAACTTGCCATGGGTTTCATCATGATCTACCTCTGCATCTGACAATGAGGTCTTGCAGTCTGGACACCAGTTTATTATTCTATTGCCCCTATATATATAGCCTTCTTCGTAGAGCCTTACAAAAAATTCTGTTACTGCCTTATTTAGACCTTCATCCATGGTGAAGCGTTCTTTTTCCCAGTCACAGGAGTCTCCCAGTTTTTTCATCTGGTCTACTATCCTGCCACCGAATTCGTCCTTCCACTCCCAAGCTCTTTTGAGAAACTCTTCCCTGCCAAACTCAAGCTTTGAAAGGCCTGTTTCTTCTTTTATTTTTTCTACTACCTTTACCTCTGTTGCTATGGATGCATGGTCAGTTCCTGGCTGCCACAGTACATTGTAGCCTGCCATTCTTTTTTGTCTTATAAGGATGTCCTGAAGAGTGTGGTCCAGGGCATGGCCCATGTGGAGCTGGCCTGTTATATTTGGAGGAGGCAGCATTATGCTAAAGGGTTCTTTTGTTGCATCTGGTTTTGCGGTGAAAAAGCCTCCATCCTCCCACATTTTATAAATTTTTTCTTCAAATTCCTTGGGACTGTAAGTCGTTGATAGATTTGACATATTTTCCTCCTAATTAAAAAATCCCCCATCACAAAGGACGAGGGATTCGCGGTACCACCTTAATTCTGACATTGTCAGCTCTTTATTCCTTTAACGCAGGATTGCGCCGCCGCTACTTAATTTCACAGGCGAAACTCCAAAGCTACACCGGCATATTATTCCAGGAATATTCCAGCCTAAGTATTCCATTCTCTAGGGGTTTAGCCTGCCAGCCTCTTTTTCACAGTTGTTTTATGTTTTTAATAAAGTTAGATTTAATTATACTACAAAGCCTCTTAGTCTTCAATAACTTAATGAGATATTTATTTAAAGTTTTATATACTGGATATCAAAGTCGTGGCCAGTTTTTTTGAGGACCTTTAGGAGGTCAGAGAAGCTTAAGAATATGGTTGTTGTATTGTCATTTGGGTGGATGCCCAGCTTTTCTTCTTTTTTTATGTCCTGGTCAAAGATAAATTCTACTGCCTTTGCCTGATCATTGATAGCAGCCAGGGGGCCTACCTGGCCTGGCACCAGGTTTAGGTGCTTGAGGAGTCTGTCCTCTGATCCA
>JBDHVO010000014.1:0-12368 GCA_039809675.1 Proteocatella sp. | reverse complement strand
TCTTGGAGAATTTCTCTATACCCTTTTCAACACCTAAAACGACTATCCCAGCCGTAATGCCCAGGAAGAGGGCAAACCAGAATATTGGCTCCCAGGTTTTACTTATAAAGCTTACAAAGTACTCTGCTCCATCCGCTCCCCGGAATCCCATTCCAAATATTTCAAGAAGATAGGTGAAGCCGTATTTCATAACCCAGCCCCCAAGTACGCAATAGAAAGATAAAATTATAAATGCCGCTATTACTCCAATAGCACCAACAAAACCAAAGCTCTTATCCAATTTTTTATAAGACCCATAGGCATCCATTTTTGCTTTTCTACCAATGGCAAGCTCTGATACCATAACTACAAACCCAACTGTAATTGCAAAGAATAAATAAATAAGTACGAATGCGAAGCCTCCACCCTTGCCCATTTTGTAAGGGAAGCCCCAGATGTTGCCAAGGCCTACTGCTGAACCAACTGCCGCCATAAGGAAGCCAAATTTACTGCCCCATTCACTTCTATTGTTATTTTCCATAACAATCCTCCATTTCTTTTTTTTTATATTATTGTTCCTATTATACATAAGAATTCACAGGGAGGCAAGGAATTTTAGTTCAATATTGTAAATATTTCGATAATTTTATTAATAACGATATTTATAATAATTTTAGTATATTTATATTTTAATTTAATAAGAAGCAGGTTAGATTAGGAATCCAGCCTGCTTCTTATTAAATATGCAAAATTTATTTGTATGATTTATCCTCTCACCATGGTTGGGTTTATTTCCTTTAGGTTTCTTGCACCTGTCATCTCCATAGTTTCTATAAGCTCTGCTTTTATTTTGTCAATATATAGTTTTACGCCTTCCTTGCCGCCCCCATATACCATTGTGGCAAAGGGTCTGCCAATCAGGACAGCGTCAGCACCAAGGGCAAGGCACTTAAATACGTCAAGTCCGCTTCTTACTCCGCCATCAATAATTATTTTGACCTTGCCCTTTACGGCCTCTGCAATTTCTGGAAGAACCTCTATGGTTCCTGGCGTATGGTCAAGGACTCTGCCCCCGTGATTGGATACAACTATGGCATAGGCCCCTGCCTCCATGGCCTTAATGGCTCCTGATCTGGTCATAATCCCCTTTACAATAACAGGAAGCTCTGTTGCTTCAACAATTTCTCTTAGATCAGATGGGCTTTTAGGTCCTGCTGGTGGGTTTGCGTTTTTGATAAGAGCAAGGCCTGACGCATCCACGTCTGTTGCTATAGCAAATGCGCCTGACTCTTCAGACATTATTATCCTTTCCTTCATTACCTCGTTGGCCCATGGTTTTATAGTAGGCACTCCTATTCCTCCAGCCTCTTTTATGGCAGCTACAGGTCTTGAAAAGGCTCCTTCATAAGGGCCATCCCCACCAAAGGCCGCTATACCTGCTTCTGCGCAGCCCTCAAAGAGAGTTTTCAAATATTCTTCTTCTGTAAGCTTGCTTCCGTAATGAACAGTTACCGCTCCTATTGGCGCTGCAAAAACTGGTATATCAAAGCTTCTGCCAAACATTGTAAGTCTTGTATCAGTCTTGTCCCCAGTAAATAGAGTGTCCATATTTATTTGAATTTCTTGCATTTTTTCAAAATTACGTATGTAGGCTGTCCCGCTCCCCTTGCCTCCTGGTCCAGGCACCTTGGTTCTACAAGCCAAGCCGTTACAAACGGGGCAGCCTATGCAAAATCCCCCCATATTATCCCTTGCATTTTTAAGAATTTCCTTGTAATCCATTTCAACCTCCATTTTAAAAGGGGGTCTCCCCCCCGATTAGTCTTCCCAGTTTAAATTACCAATTATCAAAAACAGACCAGCCCCGAGTATGCCAAGGGGTAGGGCAATGTTCAAAACCCACATTGGATTAACAAGCTCAACAACGGCAGAGGAAGCAGTCAAAAGTACACAAAGGCCTTCAGGAGTTTTGGCAGCTCCCTTGTTTTTTGTTCCAAAAAAGCTAGCTACAAAGCCAACTATGGCCGTCACAAATCCAGCCAGAGCAACGCTTTCTTTTGTCACAAAAACCATAGCCACCATAATTAACCAAGGAGCAAGAAGCCAGATTTTTCTTGAAAAAGACACTCCTTGCTTTTTAGATACTCCTTCTCCTTGGGCTTGCGAAGCATCTATTATTCTTCCAGTCTCAGCTTCAGGCTCAAAATCTTCCTTTTGAGCCCTGGCCACTCCCATGTTGTGAGCCTGTAATTGAGCCTCATCTACAGAGTTATTTTTTTTTTATCTGAAATATCGCCGATTGTAAGTCTTTTATCTGATGAAACAAGATTTATGCTGTCTATTGAAGCCTGTTCAGCAGAAGCCATATCAGCAATTATCTGATCCTTGGATTCACCAAAGACCCCTTCAAGGTCGCTTACCAGGTCTTCCTTTGACCTGTCGTATTCATCTCCTACTACCCCCTCTGGAGTATAGTTCTTGTTAATATTGTCTGTGTAGTCGCCTTCTTCTGTTACATAGCCCTTAAGAGTTTCCTTGTTTTCATCCCTGGCCGCTACCATAGTGGCTAGCGACGGAGGGGTAATGGCCTGGTCATCACTATATTTGTAATTTGTTTCGGAATCCTCTCCAGGCTGATGGATGCTTTTCTTTGAGGCTTGGCCTGCTTCTTCTATATTTTCAATTATTTTCTCTTCAGGCTCATTGAATACCCCTTTGATTTCACTAACAAGCTCTTCCTTTGATTTGTCATACTCATCACCTATTGTCCCCTGGGATGTGTATGCCTTATCAATATTGTCAGTGTAGTCGCCAGCCTCTGTTACAAAGCCCCTTAAGCTTTCTTTGTTTTCATCTCTTGTCCTTTTTAAGGCCCCAGAGGAGATAATATTCATGTTCCCTATATTATAGAAAATCATGTTTTTATCAAGATTGTCAGGCTTATAGGCTAGGATATCTTGGTTGGATTTTGCTGTTTCAGGCACATATATGGCGTATTCATACCTGTTAAGATCAAACATCACGTCTGCCTGGGCACTTGTGATATCCTTACTGGATGCTTCCTTTTCTTCGAGCAGGTCCCTCATAAGGCCCTTTGTATCACCTATTAGATCAATCTGGTAGCCCTGACTTTTTTTCAGGTTAACATACTCATTAACAAGCTCGTTCCTGTCCTGCTTGATTTTCGTGCATTCTTCGATGATAATTAAAATTTTCTTCATTTTGCACCTCACAAAATACTGATTTACTCAAACATTTTATCAATTGAATCCTCGCTTATTTCAGCGATTTTCTTTCCTGTCCTCATCCTGTCATTATTTCGCTTTATTGTTTTTGTAATTCCCCAAATTGAAGACATTGTGATAATTCCTACTGCTATTGCTCCAGATGTCGTAAGGGTGGATAAAAGCACATTTACGCCTTGGCTGATCTCACTTCTTGTAAAGTGGTACATAGTCTTGTATAACCCATACCCAGGAACAAGGGGATATATTCCGGGAATTGAAAAAAGAGTTGATGGATTGTGGGTTTTTCTTGCAAATATTTCTGCAAGGTAGGATACAAGGATCGATGCCAAAAAATATGCCCAGGCAGAACCAGATCCATATCTTAACATTATTACACTTAGTAGCCAGCCTGCTCCTCCTGTTATTCCTACAAGAGGTATAACCTTCCTTGGTATATTGAAAAAAATGGCAAAGCCCATGGCAGCCACAGCTGAAAATACAAATTCTATTAAAAGCTTAATCATATGAGGCCCCCAAATCTATAATAGAGGCTGAGGACGGAGCCAATTGAAACCGCAATCGCAACTGCAATCATTATAGCCTCAAAAGCTCTTGACACACCGGAAATCAGATCTCCAGCAATGAAGTCTCTTATGCCGTTTGTAAGGGAAAATCCGGGTAGCTGGGGCATAATAGAGCTTGCAATAATCATATCCAGATTTGAGCCTATACCTACGTTTAAAAAAACAAGGGCCAGTATACCAATAACCATAGAGCAGATTGCATTTGACAAGAATAAATTCACTTCAAAGGTGCTTAGCCATATTCCAATTTCAGTGGCTATTATAGATATTATAAAACCGCTTAGCATGTCCCATATATCACCGCCAAAAAGATAACCAAACATGGATGAACCAAGACCGCAGCTTATAAGTCTTACAGCCTTTGAGTAGGATTTTGCAAAAGCAACCTGCTTTAACTGCCTATAAGCTTCATCGACAGTAATATCATTTTCAACAAATTTTCTGGAGATTTCGTTTACAATCGAGACCTTTTCAAGGTTTGTTGTCCTATCGTGGATTGACTTTACAAAGCTGTAGCCATCAGACCTGTCATCTCCAATTATGATAACTGTTGGCGTTACAAAGGCCGAAATAGAGCTTAATCCCCTTGATTTACAAATCCTTGTAATGGTATCCTCAACCCGGTAGGTTTCGGCCCCGCTTTTTAGCATCAGCTCTCCAGCAAATAACGCCATGGCAAGTATTCGTTTTTTTTCATGTTTATTGATTGCTATCATATTTCCCTGCCTTACCACCTTTATTTCTGTCTGGCAAATATCATTCTCCCGGCTGCAGTCTGCAGCACTGTGGTCACTACAACAGTAAGAGTTTCCCCTATCTGTTTTTTTGCATTTTCAACAACTATCATGGTACCATCATCCAGGTAGGCAACGCCCTGATTATGCTCCTTGCCTTCCTTTACAATGATAACTACCATTTCTTCACCTGGTATAACCACGGTTTTTACTGCGTTTGCAAGTTCATTAATATTTAGAACCCTGACGCCCTGAAACTGGGCAACCTTATTCAGGTTATAATCATTTGTAAGTACTGTCCCATCCATAAGCTGGGCTAACTTAAGCAGCTTCATGTCGACCTCTGCAACATCAGCAAAGTCACCTTCATAGATCTGCATATCAAGCTTGAGGTCAGTCTGCATATTGTTTAGAATATCAAGACCCCTTCTTCCTTTTACTCTTTTCAGGTCATCAGAGGAGTCTGCAATATGCCTTAACTCCTCAAGGACAAAGGCTGGTACAATAAGCTTGCCCTCAATAAAGCCGGTTTCTGCTATATCCTTGATTCGGCCGTCAATTATAACGCTTGTATCAAGAATTTTAGGATTGATTGCTTCCTTTACTGCCTTCTTCGCAGTCTTTTCTTTTGGCTGAGCAAGCTTATAATTTTTTAAAAGGCTGGATATTTCGTCCTTTCTTTTGGTAGATAGAGAATATCCCAAAAAAGTAAAGAAGGCATATACCATAAAGGTAATTACTGTTCCAAATATTGGTATTTTAGTTGTAAAGCCACTAATAAAATAAGCAATTATAAGTCCGATAATAATTCCCATAAGAGAAACAAGTAGTTCCACCACCCCGATTTGAGCAGCTTCTTTTTCAATTTTTGAAACTATGCGCTGGACAGTTTTGATAATAAAGGGGGTTAGGACCTGAAATAAACCAACAGACAGTACTATCAAGGCTACAAGGCTACCCCATCTTGTCGTTTGCGAAATAGTCATATTATTTGCTGATAAGATCGCTACTAAGGCATAATGGACTCCGAATCCAACCGAAATCCCCACAAGCCCAAAGAAAATCCTCATTATTTTTTTCATCTTTTCACCTCCTTTCATGATTTTAGTCTATGGGTAGCTTATACCCATCTCATAAAAATTATACCAAATATATCAGGCAAAATAAAGCACTGCATTAAAAACAAAAAAGCACAGCCAAAGGCTATGCAATTATTGCCTATTTTTCAAAGAGCTTAGGCTCATTTATCATATAGGATAGAACGAACAAGGAATCACTGAGGTGGGCATTTTCAACTATTATACGCTCTGGCACATCAAGATCAACAGGGGCGAAGTTCCATATACCTTCCACATCAGTATCAGCTATCCTGTCCACTATACCCTGGGCGACCTCCTTAGGTGTGGCAATAACAACAATCTTCACATTGTTTGCCTTTACATAAGAATTTAGATCTGCGACATCTAAAATATCTATGTCCTTAAATTTGCCTCCAATAACCTTTGGATTGCTGTCAAACATAGCAGAAATTTTAAAACCCTTGTTGTTAAACCACGGGTAATTCGCAAGAGCCTGTCCCATATTTCCTGAGCCTACAACAACTGCGTTATATTCCTTGTCAAGTCCAAGGATCTTTCCAATTTCCTCATAAAGGTCCTCAACATTGTAGCCATATCCCTGCTGGCCAAAGCCACCAAAATTGTTCAGATCCTGTCTAATCTGAGAAGCTGTAAAACCAATAATGTCGCTTAGCTCCTTAGATGATATCCTGAATACATCCTTGTCTAATAAATCTTTTAAATACCGGTGGTACTTAGGTAGTCTTCTGACTACAGCCATAGATATTTGCTTATTTGTCTTGCTCACTCTTTCACCTCTGTATCATTATTTATTTTTACTAACTTAATTAAAACAAATTTTTCTCAATATGTCAAACCTTTTAACAATCTTTTGTGTTATAATACTATTTATTACGAATTATGGAGATTATCATGATTACATTATCAGTTAATAATTTAAAAAAATCTTACGGTATTGATACTATTATTGAAAATATCACCTTTGCCATAAACGAAAATGAAAATGTTGGTATAGTGGGGCCCAATGGAGCAGGCAAGACCACCTTGTTTAAGCTTATCACAGGTGAGCTTGAAAAGGACGAGGGGCAGGTTTTTTGGGGTAAAAATGTTGACTTTGGCTATCTTGAGCAGAATGTAAATATAGAATCGGATTCTAGCCTGCTTGATGAAGTCCTGTCTACATTCTCAGATGTTATTGCCCTCGAAAAAGATCTTAGAAGACTGGAAAAAGACATAGCCCTCTACCACGACAGCGAGCAAATAGACAAAATTATGGCAGAATATTCACAAAAAAGCGATTATTTTGCCCAGATAAATGGCTATGCTTATTTGAGCGAGGCGAAAGGAATTCTCACAGGTCTTGGCTTTAGCGAAGCAGACTTTGACAAAAAAATAAACCTCCTGTCAGGAGGGGAGCAGACAAGACTCATGCTGTCTAAGCTCCTATTAAAGAAGCCTCGAGTTCTTCTTCTTGACGAGCCTACAAACCACCTGGACACTCTTGCTGTGGAATGGCTGGAAAATTACATCAACCTCCACAAGGGCAATGTTATAATTATTTCCCACGACAGGTACTTCCTTGATAGAACAACTGACACCATTATGGAGGTGAAAAACAAACACCTGACGGTTTTTAATGGCAACTACACAAACTATACCATCCGCAGAGACCAGCTTTTACTTCAGCAGGAAAAGCAGTATAAGGATAATCAGGATGAGATTCAAAGACAAAAAGATATAATCGCCCAGCTTAAGGCCTTTGGTAGAGAGAAGCAGGTAAAAAGAGCCAGAAGCCGGGAAAAGCTTCTTGGTAAAATGGATGTGGTTGATAAGCCTGTAAGCATGCAAAGTAAACCTTCCATCCGCTTTGTTCCCGGTATAATAAGCGGCTATGAGGTCTTAAAGGCCAGGGAGCTTACAAAAAAATTTGGTCCAAGAACCTTGTTTAAAGGCGTGGGCTTTGAAATCTTTCGCGGGGATAAGGTGGCCCTTATTGGGCCTAACGGAGTTGGAAAAACAACCCTCTTTAATATCCTCCTGTCCAAGGACAAGGATTACACAGGGTCAGTAGAATTTGGAGTTAATGTAAACCCCGACTACTTTGACCAGACACGGTCTGACCTTAATCCGTCCAATACCATCCTTGATGAAGTGTGGAATGACTACAAAAAGCTTACTCAGACTGAGGTCAGAAACTACCTTGCAGCATTTTTGTTTACAGGTGATGAGGTTTTTAAACAAATATCCAGTCTAAGCGGTGGTGAGAAGTCCAAAATCTCCCTCCTTAAGCTTATGCTTTCCAACAGTAATCTTCTTTTTATGGATGAGCCAACAAACCATCTTGATATTGATTCCAAAGAAGTTCTGGAGGGAGCCTTAAATGCTTACGAGGGTACACTTTTTTTTATCTCCCATGACAGGTATTTTATAAATGCCGTTGCAGACAGGATTATTGAATTCAGCCCTGACAAAATTCGAGAGTTTCTTGGCAACTATGATGATTATCAGGATTCCTTGCAAAGAGAAAAGGAGGAAGCTCAAAAAAAGCTTGATGAAGAAGCAGAGCCGGTAAATAAGACCAGACAAAGACTCCAGTATAAAAAGGACAAGGAAAAATCAGGTGAGCTTAGGAAACTAAAAAATGCTATTACTGAAATAGAAAAAACTATACATTCCCTTGAAGAGCAGTTAGCCCGTCTTACAGATGAAATGTGCAAGGAGGAGGTTTATTCAAACCCCCAAAAAGCCGCTGAGGCAGCATCTGAAAAAATCGCTAGGGAGGCTGACCTTGAAGCTGCAATGAACCAGTGGGAGGACCTGCATAGTCAGGTAGAAAAATTTGAGGATTAGGGAGCTTCCTTGTTAAAAATTAAAATCAAAGCCGGCAAAGGAGCTTTACATCCCTGCCGGCTTAGTTTTAATATTTTTTCTTATAAGAGCTTTTGCTCATAAGTCTGATAGAATTCAGAGCTTCTCCTGTACCCCTTGCTACACTCGAAATTGCATCCTCAGCCACATAGGCATCTATACCTGTTCTTTTTTCTATAAGCTTGTCCAGTCCCCAAAGCAGGGAGCCTCCTCCTGTCATCAGGATTCCCTTGTCGCTTATATCAGCAGACAGCTCCGGAGGTGTCTTTTCTAAGACTGCATGTACTGCATCAGCAATCTTTACAACAGAGTCTTTAAGTGCACTTAACATTTCTGTTGAAGTAATTTCTCTTGTTTCCGGAAGCCCTGACACAAGATTTCGTCCCCTGACATTCATGACAACTTCGTCTTCCCTCGGGAAGGCAGAGCCTATGTTTTTCTTGATTTCTTCTGCTGTTCTTTCACCAATAAGCATGGAATGATTTTTTCTCATGTACTTAATAATGTCCTCGTCAAAGGTGTCCCCTGCAACCTTGATAGATGCACTTTCAACGATTCCGCCAAGAGATATAACAGCTATATCTGTTGTTCCGCCTCCAACATCCACCACCATCGATCCATTTGGTCTTGAAATATCAATTCCTGCTCCTATAGCAGCAGCAATCGGCTCCTCAATTAAATATACTTCCCTTGCACCGGCTTCCATAGTAGCATCTATTACTGCTCTTTTTTCAACCTCTGTTACCCCTGAAGGAACGCATACCATTATTTTGGGTTTGAACATTTTGAACATGCTCACTCCACCAGTAATCTTTTCTATAAAGTACTTTAACATCTTTTCAGTAACCTCATAATCCGAGATTACCCCCTCCCTGAGAGGTCTAATGGCTACAATACTGCCCGGAGTACGTCCAAGCATCTGCCTGGCCTCTTCTCCAACTGCAAGTACATTGCCATTATTTGTATCTATAGCCACAACTGCTGGCTCATTAAGTACTATTCCCTTGTTCTTTACATATACAAGAACCGACGCGGTTCCTAAATCTATACCAATATCCGGCGTCATTATTATTACTCCTCTTCTACTTTATAAACATTTGCCCCAAGCATTGACATCTTACCAACAAGGTCCACATACCCTCTCTCAATATGGTATATGTTCTTTACAATTGTTTCTCCTTCAGCTACAAGGCCGGCAATTACAAGTGCAGCGCCAGCTCTTAGGTCTGTAGCCATTACCTCAGAGCCTGTAAGAGTTTGCTTGCCTTCGACTATGGCTGATTTGCCACTAATCTCAATATCGGCTCCCATTCGTATAAGCTCAGGTACATTCATAAATCTGTTTTCAAATACAGTCTCGGTGATTGTTGATTTTCCATCAGATATACATAGCATGGCCATAAAGGGTGACTGCATGTCTGTAGGAAATCCCGGATGGGGAAGGGTTTTTATATTGGTTGGCTTTATTATTTGAGGACCAATTACTCTTATCTTGTCATCAAGCTCCTCAACGATACAATCAGACTCTCTTAGCTTTGCTATAACCGGTTTAATATGGTCTATTATTATATTTTCAACTATAACATCTCCCTTGGTCATTGCAGCTGCCACCATATAGGTTCCAGCCTCTATTCTGTCAGGGATTACTGTATGCTCGGCGGGGTGCAGCTTTTTGACCCCTGTTATTCTTATTGTATTTGTTCCGGCTCCTATTACCCTTGCTCCCATTTTATTTAAAAAATTCGCAAGATCAACAATTTCCGGTTCCTCTGCAACGTTTTCAATAATTGTGACTCCTTCAGCCATAACAGCAGCCATCATAATATTTTCTGTAGCTCCAACTGATGGAAAGTCTAAATAGATTTTTGCCCCCAGCATAGTTTGTGTTTTTGCCTCCACATAACCATGGTCTGACACTACATCAACTCCAAGCTGCTTAAAGCCTTTTATGTGAAGGTCTATGGGTCTTGTCCCAATTGCACATCCTCCAGGCATGGAAATTTTTGCATGGCCGCACCTCCCAAGGAGGGATCCCATTACAAGGAAGGAGGCTCTCATCTTATTGACAAGATGATAAGGAGCTTCTATTTCCTGAATCTCTGAAGCGTCAACTATAAGGGTGTCTCCATCATACTGAACCTTTGCTCCAAGATATCTTAGCAGGTCGCTCATTACGCTAACATCACGCAAATTAGGTACATTTTTTATAGTGCTTACCCCGTCTACAAGAAGGGTCGCTGCTATAATAGGCAAAACTGCATTTTTTGCACCACTTATTCTTACAGTTCCCTTTAAAGGGGGACTGTTTTTTACAACTATATATGCCAAAATAATCCCTTTCTAAAATTCTTCATTTTTTATGCTCTGATATTATAACATATTAACAAAGTTTATTGTGAGTTTTCCGCTGAATTATTGGATAAAATCCTTTTGTCCAGATAAGAATCCAGGACGACAGATACGACCTTAAAGATAGGAACTGCCACAAGCATACCCAAGATCCCAAAAAATCCCCCGCCCAGAGTTATTGATAAGAGTATGTAAAAGGGAGAAATCCCCACCTTGTCTCCAAGGATTTTGGGACCTATTATATTTCCATCAACCTGCTGGAGGATTAAAATAAACAAGGCTACCCAAAAAGCTTTTTCCGGATTTACAAGCAGAGTAATCAAAATTGCCGGGAAGGCTCCTATGAAAGGCCCCACATAAGGAATCATATTAAAAATTCCAACTATAAGGCTAAGGAGCATAGCATAGGGAGCCTTTATAAAATACATCCCTATATAGCATAATATACCTATTATTGTTGAATCAATAACCTTGCCAACAAAAAAATTCCTGAATACTTCATCGCACATATAGAAAAAATCAACAATTTTTCGAGATTTTTCCTCCTTGTATATTGCAGCAAGGAGCTTCTTAAAGGCCGAAGAAAACTTTTCCTTATCAAAGAGCATATATATGGAGATAATAATCCCCACTATAAACTGGAAAACCCCAGACGTTAGTCCGATAATGCTTGTAATTATTGAATTGAGCATTTTATTTAGCATATTTATGCCCCAGCTTGAAACTTCATCAATATTGTAATTTATGTAGTCCTCAAGCTTTAGGAGCTCTGCCATCTTTTGGTTGCTTAAGGCCTTATCAAAAATCTCCTGAGCTGTCACCGCAAAGGCTGGCAGCTTATTGATTATGTCCATAATATTTGAAACAATAACCGGTGCAACTATAGATATAAATATCCCCATGGTAAACAAGAACATAAAATATGTCACAAGCAGAGCCTGGCCTCTGGACATCTTGTGCCTTTTTTCAAGCACCTTCATAAGAGAGTTTAGAAAATATGCAAGGGCAAAGCCCCATAAAAATGGAGTCAGAAGACCTACAAGCTTATTAACCCATTCAAATATGAAGACATAGTTTTCGATAAACTTGTAAATTGCCATAAGGACAGTACCCAGTACTATCCAAATGGAGTTGTCTCTAAGTTTTTTAATCATCCTGTGCTCCTTCTAAGCCTATTTCCCTTCAAGTATCATGGCAGCCTCTACCATTATTGCACATTCAATTCTTTTTTTCTGCATCTCACAGCCGTCCTTATAGGGCTTTTTTATGTCTCCATTAAAATTGTAGGCATTGGCATGACAGCCTCCTGAGCAGTAAAACTTGGCCCAGCAGGTCTTACAATCATCCTTACTTGTTACATCCGTTGACATAAAAGCGTTGATTGTTTCTTCAGGGAATTCAAGACCTTCATCAAAAAGGCTGCCCAGCCTAAACTCATCCTTGCCAACAAACTGGTGGCAAGGGTAAATATCTCCAGAAGGGGTGATTGCCAAGTATTCTGTTCCTGCCCCGCAGCCTGAAATACGTTTTATAGCACAAGGCCCCCCG
>JBDHVO010000013.1:0-12461 GCA_039809675.1 Proteocatella sp. | reverse complement strand
ATGATGGCTACATATATGGAGTAAACAGCCAGCTTATCCTGCCTACCCTCCTTCATCCAAACGAGGAGCTTGATGGAGCTGTAATAAGCGGAAACTGCGTTGCAGCCTGTGACAAGATAACCACCTATCAGCACCAGAACAACTCAGCCATCTTAGATCTTTATGAGCAGCACGGAAAAACAATTAACTTTTTAGGGGTTATCCTTACACCAGAGCTGACAACTCTTGAAGGAAAATTCAGAACAAGTGACTATGCTGCCAAGCTATGCATCAATCTTGGGGCCGACGGCGTTATTATTTCGGAGGAGGGCTACGGCAATCCAGACTCTGACCTTCTTATGATATGCAAAAAACTGGAGGATGCAGGTATAAAAACTGTGCTGATAACTGATGAGTGCTCAGGCTGGGATTCTATGAGCCAGCCACTTGCCGATACTACAAAAGAAGCCGTAGCAGTTGTTTCAACCGGAAACGTGAGCCATGTAATCCACCTCAAACCTGCCAAGAGGGTTATTGGAAATGATAAGGCAATTGCTACTCTTGCTGGCGGCTGGGAGGGCTGTCTCGCTGAGGATGGAAGCATGAAATGTGAGCTTAATGCTGTTATTGGGGCAACATCAGAAATAGGCTACCATAACTGCACAATTGAGCTTCGATAAACCAAGGAGGGTGTAAGCATGAAATATAAAGTTATCTATTATGTTAACCAGTTTTTTGGCCAAATAGGAGGCGAAGAAAAGGCTTCCATGGAACCTCTTTATAAAAAAGAAAAGATCGGACCTGCCATGGCCTTTGATTCCATGATAAGCGAAAACGCCGAGGTTGCAGGTACCCTTATATGCGGTGACAACTACTTCAACGAACACAATGAAGCTGCCTTAAAATATATTGAGGATATAATTGAAAATGAAAAACCAGACCTCCTTGTTGCCGGTCCTGCCTTTAATGCAGGAAGATACGGAATGGCCTGTGCCGGGGTTGCAGCCATGGTTTACGACAAGTTTGGCATTCCTGTTATTACAGGGATGTATGAAGAAAACCCGGGACTTGAACCTGCCAGGACAAAGGCCCTTGTAGTAGCGGTGTCCGACTCCGCAGCTGGAATGAAAAAGGCCCTGCCTCTTATGGCGGCACTTGCCAACAAAATATTAAAAAACGAAGAGCTTGGCCTGCCTGAGGCCGAGGGATATTTCCCTCAAGGTAGAAGACTTACAGTTTTCTCTGATAAAAGAGGGTCAAAAAGAGCAGTTGAAATGCTGCTTGCAAGACTTAATAGCAAAGACTTTAAGACGGAGCTTCCTATGTCCACCTTTGACAGAGTTGCCCCCGCCCCAGCTATAAAAAATATGAATAAGGCTACAATCGCTCTTGTTACAAGCGGAGGTATGGTTCCCCATGGCAACCCTGACAGGATCCAGTCTGCCAGTGCTCAAAAATGGGGCAAGTATGATGTTTCTCAAATCGATTCGCTTACAGGAGGCTTTTGCACTATCCACGGAGGCTTCGACCCCGTATGTGCCAACGAGGTTCCTGACAGAGTAGCCCCTCTTGACCTTTTGAAGGAGTTCAAAAAGGATAATCTTATAGGCGATGTCTTTAAGTATTTTTATTCGACTACCGGAACAGGGACATCCGTTGGAAATGCAGTTAAATTCGGCAGGGAAATTGGAAAAGAGCTTAAGGAAGCAGGCGTTGACGGCGTTATCGTCACATCGACCTGAGGCACCTGTACTCGTTGCGGTGCAACGATGGTAAAAGAAATAGAAAGATACGGAATCCCAATTGTCCACATGTCTACAATTACTACGATTTCCGAGTCAGTAGGAGCCAACAGAATCGTTCCGACAATAGCCATACCTCACCCTGTAGGAAATCCAAATCTTCCTGCTAACGAAGAGTATGCCCTTAGAAAAAATCTGGTTGAAAGAGCACTGACAGCCCTTCAGTCCGATGTTTCAGAACCTACCCAATTTTAGCAAAATTTGAGGGAGATAATTCTCCCTCTCAACCCATTATTTAATGTATCTTTTTCAAGTAGTTAAAGGAGCAGAAAAATGGATAATAATAATAGAGAAAGCTGGGGTAGCCGGTTTGGTTTTATTATGGCAGCAGCTGGTTTTTCTATTGGTCTTGGTAATATCTGGCGATTTCCTTACCTGACCGGAACCAATGGCGGAGGTGCCTTTGTACTTGTCTACCTAACCATATGCCTTTTAATTGGTATCCCCCTTTTCACAATGGAGATGAGCCTTGGCCGCAAAACTCAGCTGAACCCAGTTGAAGGTATGCGGTCTCTTACTAAAAAAGGCAGCCCCTGGGTTCTCTTTGGCTGGTTTGGTGTCTTAGCAGCTTTTATAATTTTGACCTACTATACACAGATTATGGGATGGATACTTGCTTACCTTGTAAAAATGCTTACAGGCCAGCTATCAGGCCTGAGCACTGAGGGCTATTCCCTTGCCTTTAGTGATTTTACGTCAAATCCTCTTATGGTGAGCTCCTATACTATTGCCTGTCTTATAATTATAGGTCTAATATCTGCGAGAGGGCTTGAAAATGGGATTGAAAAGGCCTGTAAATTTATGATGCCCACTTTATTTATAATGCTTATAATCCTCGCTATAAGATCCTTAACCCTGCCTGGGGCCATGGAGGGTTTAAAATGGTATCTTAATGTGGATTTTTCAAAAATAACAAGGGGAACCTTTATTGCAGCACTAGGCCAATGCTTCTTCTCCATAGGAATCGCCAGCGGCGGAGCCTTCATATATGGGTCCTATCTAAAAAAAGATAGCAACATCCCTTCTGACGGCCTTATAATCGTAGCCTTTGATACCCTGGCTGCCCTTATAGCAGGTACAGTGATCTTTCCTGCCATATTCGCCCTTGGACTTGAGCCTGATGCAGGGACATCCCTACTTTTTATAACAATGTCAAATTTGTTCGATAAGCTGCCTTTGGGGAGTGTTTTTGGGGCTATGTTCTTCCTCCTGGTATTTTTTGCAGCCCTATCTTCAGCTATTGGTTACCTTGAGCCTATTGTAATGACTGCAACAGAGCTTTACAAGGCAGAACGAAAAAAAGCTGTTTGGGCAAGCCTTGTGCTTATATTTATAGTTGGCTTTCCAAGCATAATGGCCCAAGGCCCATGGAAAGACATTTTAATTGGAGGAAGGAATTTCTTTGATTTTGCAGACTATCTATCGGGGAACATTATGATGCCCCTGGGAGCTTTAATCCTTTCCCTCTACACTGCTTATATTTGGAAGTTTGGCAAGTATAAAGAAGAAACCAACGTCGGTGCAGAAGGTTTTATGGTCTTTGACTGGTGGAAGCCACTGATTGTCGGCCTGATCCCCTTTGCTCTGGCTGTAATCCTGATTACCGGAGCCTTTTAGGGCAAATTCTCCAATAACAAAAATCCTGGCTATCTAAAATGATGGCCAGGATTTTTCAAAATCAATTTTTATAGGAGGCATAGCTCAGAGGCAATCTGGGCTCCCAGGCTTACATTATTAAAGACAAGCTGAATATTGGCCTCAAGACTCTTGCCTTCAGTCAGCTTTTGAATTTTATCAAGAAGGAAGGGGGTTGTATCCTTGCCCTTTATACCCAGGCCTTCAGCTTCAAGAGTTGCATCGGCAATTGCCTTGGCAATATAGGCACTATCCATGGCATATTCTGGGGGAATTGGGTTTGCAATTACCATAGACCCCTTCATTCTGAGGTCGCTCTTAGCCTTAAGGGCCTTGGCAATTTCAAGCGGTGTATCCATTCTATAATTTACTTTAAATCCACTTTCTCTTGTATAGAAGGCAGGCAGCTCATCAGTCTGGTAGCCAATCACCGGCACTCCCTTGGTTTCAAGATATTCCATTGTAAGTCCTAAATCAAGAATCGATTTCGCCCCAGCACATACTACAGCTACATCTGTGGACGCAAGCTCTTCAAGGTCAGCAGAAATATCCATGGTGGTCTCCGCTCCCCTGTGGACGCCTCCTATTCCTCCTGTAGCAAAGACCTTTACCCCTGCCATAGCAGCAATTATCATGGTAGCTGCCACAGTTGTTGCTCCATCCTCCCCTCTTGCTACAAGTACAGGAATGTCCCTCCTGCTCGCCTTTGTTACAGCCAAACCTTTTTTGCCAAGGTAATCTATTTCTTCATGGGTTATGCCAACTGTCAGCTTTCCTCCTATTATAGCTATGGTTGCAGGCACAGCCCCCTTGTCCCTTACAATTTGTTCAACAGTCAAAACAGTTTCCTTGTTCTGCGGATACGGCATCCCATGGGATATGATGGTCGATTCTAAAGCCACAACAGGCCTGTTTTCTTCAAGAGCTTTTTTTACTTCAGGGTTTATTACAAGAATGTCCTTTAAATCCATATTTACCTCCAATTATTTTTTACTAATAGTTTAATATTATCAACGGACATATCTTCTGACACTGTCCTGGTTGAGCCTATGCAGATGCTGGATGCAGCCTGACCTATCCTTGCAGATTCAATTGTATCCATGCTGTTCAGGTAGGCGTAGACAAGGCCTGCCACAAAGCTGTCCCCTGCCCCTGTAGTGCTTACGACCTTTGTTTTTATAGCATCCACCAGGCCACTTGAGCTGCCATCATTGAAATACAGGCCTTTTTCTCCCATGGATACAAAAAGTCTTTCCACGCCCTTTCTAATAATTATATCAGCAGCCTTTCCCATGTCCTCTATGGATTTAATGCTGATGCCAGACAGAATCTCCGCTTCTATAATATTAGGCTTCAGGGTATGGATATTATGCATAAAGCTGCTGATTTTTTTCGTTTTTTCTGTTGATACTGTATCAAGAAATAGGGGAACCTTACAAGCCTTCATCAAAAATTTCAGGGCTTCTTCAGTAATATTGGTATCTGCCACAACTACCTGAGCCTTGTTTATTATATCTAATTTAGTTTTTAGGTAGTCCGGACTTATATTTTCATATATTTGCATATCAGAAATAGCCATCTGCATATCACCATCTCTGTCATTGATGCATAAATAAGTTGATGTTCTTTCCCTGTCCAAAAAAAGCGAGTGAGAAAGGTCTATCCCAAGATTTTTGCAGCTTTCCTTTATATCTCTGGCATAGCCGTCACTGCCAAGGACTGTTAGGAGACTGGTCTTTATATCCAGCCTTGCAAGATTTTCTGCTATATTTCTTGCTACCCCTCCAAGGCTTACAATTGAAATGCCCGGGTTGGAGTCATATTTTTTCAGCTCCTTGTAGGGTTTTCCTATTATATCTACATTGGCTCCCCCAATTACCAGCACGTATTTATCTTCCATTAATTTCTCCCTTATACATCAATCACCATTAAATGACAATCAAAAGGCGTATATTCTTTCAGCCTTTGTGAACTTATCTTTTTGCCAGAAGTGGGTTTTTTCTAAGGCTTCATCCGATGTCAGAAGATACATGCTTCGTACCCTTGCCATTTCCTTTTTGGCTATTTCAAGGTATTCTTTTTCTGAATACTGGCTTTTATATTTGTTCCGATATATTGCCACAAGCTCGTGAATCTCTGTATCCCCTGCTGTTGCATCTACGTTATACCAGTAGCCATCAAGCTTTACTATATTCCATATATGAGCAACGCCATCAGAGCCTGTTCCAGTGACAAGCTTGTTTTCTATTCCCAGCTTTGTAGCCATCTTTTCGAAAAGCATGGCATAGGCCTCGCACACCACTCCTTGACCTCTGAGGCCAAGGAGGATGTTCCTTTCCTTTAGAATATTCTCTATATCATTGTCATCCTTGGATAGCTTTTTGTAGATAAAGGAATCTACGACAAAGGTATAGACCGCCCTGAGCTTTTGTGCATCTGTCATATCGGTTTTTATTATATCCTTCAGAATGAGGTCAACCACTCTGTCAAGCTCCTTTATATCTTCCCTTGAATTTTTATAGGTCACTGTGTAGTTACCTGTGTAAAAATACAGGTTACCTTTGTTGTCTCTTTTGTATTTGGAATTATTGAAGCTTAAGCTGTACCTGTTTTGTCCGTAGAAGCCTCCTACAGCGTTTTCTGCTTCAAGATAAAGGTCGCCCAGCTTCTTTGCAATTTCAGCTTCTGTTTTGAATTTTGTCGTGTTGTCAAAATTTATTACTATTCCTGTTTCCTGCTTTTTTATATCCTCCATTACAGCGTTTTTGTATTCCTGCCAGCTGTTTACCGTATGCGTACCCGCATAAGCTGTATTCGGCACCAAAAGCGATAAAGCCATAAATAAAGGCAGCATTTTCTTCTTCATGCTACACCTCCGATGAAATTCTTATTCTATAATTATCACTTGTTTATTACACTTATAACCAGTATTCCCTATTATATGCATATCGACCGAAATTTTGCAAACTTAAAAGCACGATACCGGGCATTATGCCCGGTATTGTTAATTTTTGTGTTTTTATTTAAAATAAAGCACATTGCTAAGGTTTCTGCCCGGACTTGTAAGGTACTTCCCGTTAGCGAAGAGCCCGCTTGAGGCCCCTCCGTCCAGGTTCATTCCATCCGCACAACCCAAACTCAAAAGTATTCCGCCAAGCTCGCTAACCTTCGCCGTTGTTGTAATCATAACAACATTTCCATCAGGCTTTACCCCTATTGCAGATCTTCCTGCAGAATTTGTCAGGATTTTGGCTTCAGTAAAGCCTTCGTTTTTATAATTCTCAAGGGAAGTTATTTTTTGTGATCCAGAAAGCACCATCGGCCCCGCTCCCACAGCTGTCATTATATTGTTATCCTTAAAACCTGTAACCTCATAATCCCATGTCACTTTGCTGCCTATCTCGCACGCGGATGCAAACCTTAAAAGGGATTCGCTGCTGCTGTTTATAAATATTACAAAGCCCCCTTGTGGAATATTAACAGAAGCTCCTGTTACCTTTTTTGCAACAAGGTTGTCCGCACCAACAACAATGCTGGTACCGGATTTTGTATTTAAGGTTGCCCCCCAGCTGTCCGTAAAGAGATAAATTCCTGCAGCCCCAGCCGCACGGTTTATTCCGTAGGCTCCCACTGTGTGTCCAGTGCTCTCTGCCACAAGATTTATATTTGTTTTCACCTTTCGAGCTATCTGTGCCTTCCCGTCCTTTGTTATGGCAAAGGTGGTTCCATTGTCGTACTTGTGGATTAGCCCTCCTTTATTTATAAGGTTTCCGTTCGGCGATTGGGGCTCAGGCGCCTTTGCATAGGCATTAAAAAAAGTCCCGTTCACAGCCGCTTTTGCAGACCCGCCCTTTATAATCTGCCCCATGCTTTGAACTGCTCCTACTTTATTTTGTCCCAATCCCACATATCCTGTGGCTTTTTGCATATTCACTTCAACAACATTTACGTTTCTTCCCGCAATATTCTTGGAATACTGTTTTACGAGAGGTGGCTCCTGGGCAAACGCCATTGAAGAAACCATTACTACCATCATTACAAAGCACATTAATCTTTTTAAATTTTTTCTCATTCCTGCTCCTTTTTGCATTTACTTTTTAGTCTATATAATTATATATCGAAAATATAATTATTTTGATAATATCTAATTTTAATTATTTAACAATTAGTCAGCACTTCTCCAAACCTGCATTATCCGAATCCCCAGCGTTGATATACTTGTATCGCCATTTTAAAATCTCATGAATATTCGTGATATTTCCTCCATTTTGCATTATAATATTAATAGGCCTCAAGGCCATACATACAATCTGACATTTGGCAAAAAACTTCAATAATCGATTTTTATATTAGAAAGGACAAGATAATGAAAAAAATAATCGCATTACTCCTATCCTCCTTTTTATTGCTTTCTTTTGCAGGCTGCTCTCAAAACGGCAAGGTTGTACCTGTAGAGCCGGATAACGGAACTGCAGACTCAGGCGCAGATGGCGGCAAGGAAGATGCAGGCAGCACAATTATATACAATAACACTGAGTATGGATTTGATTTTACCCTGCCTGAAGCCTGGAAGGATTACACAATAATCGAGGAGACATGGCAAAGCAGTAATCCAGATATTAAAGAATCGGGCCCTGAAATAGTTATCAGAAGCCCTCTTTGGACTGAGAAAGAGCCTTATCAGGATATCCCTATCCTGATTTTCTCAAAGGACCAGTGGACAAAAATATTAAAGGAAGAGTTTAATGTGAGTGCAGCTCCTATCCCTCCTTCCCTTCTTGGAGAAAATTCCACTTATGTTTTTGCTCTGCCTCCTAGATACAATTTTGCCTACCCTAAAGGCTATGAGGATGTAGAAAAAATTCTGCAGAATAATCCACTTGCAGAAACACAGCCTGGAGGCTCCGGTTCTGAACAAAAAACCGACAATTGAAATTACTAAATTAACATCGTTGATGTAATAGAACATACTTACGTAAAGGGAAAACACCCAACTTTGACAGTTGCGAGACAGAAAAACTCTGAAAACCATTGCTAATATGGCTGTTCAGAGTTTTTATTTTTGCTAAGAATCGAGTAATTTTTTGCGATTTTGTTTGCAACTGTCAAATTTCCTAAAATTACTTGTTTATAATTTGACGATTTCGTAAATAGATGCTACTATGAATATAGTCTAGACATTCAAGTTAATTTATTGTAATTTTATTGTACATCAGGGAGGATTATTATGAAAAAACTTTCTTTGTTCTTGTCATTAATGTTAACACTATTATCGGTATTTCCAACATATGCTCAAACATATAACCCAGTGACATCTGATTTAGAATCACTAGGAGTAGCTATAGAAACTGGAATTAGAGAACTTGGTGAAGAGATAGAACTCGTTAGCCTCGATTTTTTCAATAAAAATAAAGATAATGATAATATATCTATTTTTACGGAGTACAAAAATGATATTGGGGATACCGTTTTCGAATTTCAAGAAGAAGGCTTATACAATAAAGTCGAGTACAAGGTTAGTGGGGACGTTTATTTAAATGGTGAACCTGTTACGATTGCTCCATATGTAGGAAATAGCACCTACTATACGGCTTATGATGACTAAAATCAAGAAGAATCCACGGTTTCTATGGAGTGCCTTTATTATGACTTTTCTGCTTCATGCCTATTTATTTTATCTAACATGGATGCTAAAAAGCTCATTAGCAATTTTTTTAGGTTTGATTATAGCATCATCATATAGTCCGATATACCACTATTTATTAGTTTATTACAAGGGGAAACCCTGGCAACTCCCCATGTTTATTCTTTACCTTTTAATACAATTGCTTACATTTATTATTTCTTTGCTTCTCTGGGATGTCCCTATCGTTGGGGAACTACAGGGCAATCGATATTGGCTTTTAGACAGAGGTTACATTAACTCCTTATCTGTTTTGATGTTTTTAAGAATATTATTTAACTACCTAGGTATACCTGGGAAAGAGGAAAGGATAAGGTAACTTGTCCAGAAAAACCTTGGATTTTATTATCCAGGTTTTTTTGTTTTTGATAATTGTTTTTCAATTTCCAGCAAAAGAATGAGATTTATGGTAAAATGATAGGTAGATATGCGTTTTGCAAATGCAATAAGATTAACATTAGTGATTAACAAAAATAAGGAGAATGAAATGTCAAGAAAAGGCGGATTTCCCGGAGGAATGCCGGGAGGAAATATGAACAATATGATTAAGCAGGCTCAAAAGATGCAAAAGGAAATGGAAAAATGCAGGAAGAGATTGCTGCCAAGGAGGTTGAGGCTTCTGTTGGTGGTGGAGCTGTTACAGTAAAGGTTACAGGCGCAAAAAAGCTTGTTTCCCTTAAAATTAATCCTGATGCTGTAGATCCAGATGATGTTGAGCTTCTTGAGGATATGATTCTTACTGCGGTAAACCAGGCTCTTGATACAGCAGAGGATATGGCAAATGCCTCAATGAGCAAAATATCCGGCGGAATGGGAATCCCAGGGTTATTCTAATGCAGCATTTTTCCAGTCATATTGATAACCTTATAGAAAATCTGGCCCATTTGCCAGGTATTGGTCGAAAAACTGCTCAAAGACTAGCTTTTCATATTGTAAATATGGACAACAAGAAGGTCAGTGCTTTGTCAGAGGCTATTTTAAAAGCCAAGGAGCACCTCAGCTACTGTGAAACCTGCTGCAATATTGCAGATCAGAGCCCCTGTTCCATATGCGCCAATCCATCAAGGGACAAGAGTATCATCTGTGTGGTTGAGGATCCAAGAGATGTTGCAGCTATGGAAAGGATCCGTGAGTATAAGGGACTCTACCATGTCCTCCACGGCACCCTGTCACCAATGGATTCTATAACTCCTGAGATGCTCAGAATCAAGGAGCTTGTGGCAAGAATGGCAGATAAAGACCTTAAGGAAGTAATAATAGCTACAAACCCTACTATCGACGGTGAGGCTACAGCTATGTATATTGCAAGGATTATAAAGCCTATGGGAATTAAGGTCACAAGAATTGCCCACGGCCTTCCTGTTGGAGGCGACCTTGAATATGCGGATGATGTGACCATAACAAAGGCCCTTGAGGGTAGAAGAGAGCTGTAAGCAAAAATATTAATCTTGTGCCAGAAAAGAGTTGACATACTTTTTGTTAAGTGGTAATATTTTCAAAAGCAATGACGGAGACTATAGGCTGTGATTTCTTACAGAGAGTGGATACAAGGTGCAAGTCCACAGAATAGCTGCTGAATCTACTCCCGAGCATGCAGGCAAACCTGCACGCAAGACTGCGTTACAGTCAAAAAGAGCCCTTGCGGCTGAATTTAGGTGGTACCACGGCCCTCGTCCTATTGCGGATGGGGGTCTTTTTATATTTGAAAAGGAGTTTAGCATGCTTGATATTAAAAGAATTAAACAGAATTTAGACGAAATTAAGGTTTTGATGGACATAAGGGGCGAAAGAGATTTTTCTCTGGATGAGGTGGTAGAGCTTGATGATCAAAGGATAGCTCTTTTGCAAGAGGTCGAGCTACTCAAAAGCAAATCTAACGAGGAGTCCAAGCTGATTCCCAAGTACAAGAAAGAGGGCAGGGATACAGGCGACCTTATGACTGAGCTCAAAAAGCTTTCTGATGAAATCGGCCAGCTTGACAGCAAGGTAAAGGCTGTAGAGGCTGAGCTTTATACAAAAATGCTCAGAATTCCAAATGTACCCAACCCAAATGTGCCCAAAGGGGATACGGATGAGGATAATGTACCTGTAAGATTCTGGGGAGAGCCGGCAAGCTTCGACTTTGAAGCCAAGGCCCATTGGGACTTAGGAACTGATTTAAACATCCTTGATTTTGAAACAGGAGGAAAAATCACAGGAGCAAGGTTTACCCTTTATAGAGACCTTGGGGCAAGACTTGAGAGAAGCATTATTAACTTCTTCCTTGATACCCATACAGGAGAAAATGGTTATACAGAAATGCTACCTCCTTTTATAGCCAACAGAAATAGCTTTACAGGTACAGGCCAGCTTCCAAAGTTTGAGGAGGATATGTTTAAGCTAGAGGGCTTTGATTATTTCCTTGTGCCTACTGCAGAGGTCCCTGTTACAAATATCCACAGGGATGAAATTCTTGAAGCTGATGATCTTACAATAAAATACTGCTCTTATACCCCATGCTTTAGGGCTGAGGCTGGGTCAGCCGGCAGGGATACAAGGGGTCTTATCCGCCAGCACCAATTCCAAAAGGTAGAGCTTGTTAAGTTTACAAAGCCTGAGGATTCTTATGCAGAGCTTGAAAGCCTTACTGCTGATGCAGAAAAGGTTCTTCAGCTGCTGGGTCTGCCTTATAGAATAGTTAAGATATGCTCTGGAGATTTAGGCTTTACTGCCGCCTTCAAATACGATATAGAGGTATGGATGCCGAGCTATAACAGGTATGTGGAGATTTCCTCTTGTTCAAATTTTGAAGATTTCCAGTCCAGAAGGACCAACATAAGATTTAGAAGAGAAAAGGGACAAAAACCAGAGTTTGTTCATACCCTAAACGGCTCAGGAGTTGCTATAGGCCGTACTGTAGCTGCTATACTTGAGAATTACCAGCAGGCTGATGGCAGTGTTGTAATCCCTGAGGCTCTTAGGCCTTATATGGGTACTGATATAATAAGGAAAAGGTATTAGGTATTAGGTATTAGGTATTAGGTATTAGGTATTAGGTATTAGGTTAAAGGCTATAGGTTAAAGGCTATAGGTTATAGGTTATAGGTTATAGGCTAAAACAAAAGGAAAATGCACCTGCATTTTCCTTTTGTTTTTTAAGCCTGCACTGGCGAATTTCCTGCCCCTCATGATTTTCAGCACAAATAGGATTGTTTAAGCATATATCCTAAAGTCCCTGAGCCCTATACATCTCAAAATATTTGCCTTCTTTTTCAATAAGGTCCTCGTGGCTTCCTTCCTCCGCCACCCTCCCCTTTTCGAGAAGGTATATTTTGTCAGCCTCCCTTATGGTAGAGAGCCTGTGCGCTATGATAAAGGTTGTC
>JBDHVO010000012.1:0-12980 GCA_039809675.1 Proteocatella sp. | reverse complement strand
AAGCTGGGTAGGTATTGGGTCAAGCAGGCCTGCTGCAAGAAGCTGTTCATTTTTTTGCTGTTCAGTAAATTTCATTAGCTGATCTTCTGTAAAGTAATAATCTGTTGAAAGCATCCTCATCAGCAAGAATACCACTGTTGCTATTAGCAAGACTGTTACAATTGATTGTAACAGTCTTTTAGCACTATATTTAAACATAGTCACTCCTATTATTTACCTTCGTCGTGTGCCTTTATAAGGGCATTCATTTCTTCTGTCGTATATCCATTAGCATTTGTTCTGATATTTTTAAGCTTTTCGTTCTGGATACCAAATTTTGCGTTCATTCTGCTTGTATTGTCATACTTCGCTAGCGCAACCATCTGCTGGTATTGAGCCGGTACTACAAAGCAGTTTTCTAGCATAAAGGCCTCTGCCTTTGCATATGCTTTGTAACGTGCATCCAGGTCAGTAGTTATAGAATCTGCTTCTGCAACAAGCTTTGAATATTCCTTGTAAGCAGCAAGAAGCTCTTTGTTCGCAGGAGTTTCTTTTGTTACCTTGTTGATATATGAGTAGTTTGCAGAATAGTATGCATTATCATTACCATATACTTCCTGTCCAAGATAGTTTTGAGGGTCTCCGTAGTCAGCTCCCCATCCGTTTATTACGATTGAGTGAAGGTGTGGCTCAATAACTTCTTTTCTTAGAGAAGATACAAAAGTTTTAATATTGAATTTAACAAAATCATCTCCAAGACCATCTGAGAATATTTGCTTTAATACGTTTGCTGTATCAAGAGCTGTCTGGTTTCCTGAAGATACATAGTAGTCAATCTCTACCGGGAAGGTTACTCCAAGAGCTGTAAGCTCAGTCATTGCTTGCTTTTTAAGCTCTGCTGCTTTTGCAGTATCAAGTCTTACCATTTTTGTTCCGTCAGATTTAGCTAGTCCCATTTCTTCTCTAACAAGTTCAGTATACTCTGTTCCGTCTGAAGTATATACAAGACCCTTCATAGTGTAGAAGTTGTTTTCGCCTACATATGGAGTAAGAGGGTTTGATCTCTTGTAGTAGTTTTCAAGATTAAGTCCATAGTACCAAGCTTGTCTAAAGGCCTTGTTTGCGATTGCAGTATTCCAGTTTGTATCAGATGTTCCGTCTTCTTTATTCTTGTCAAAGTTAAAGTGGAACTGATAAGAATATGGAGAAAGTATGTCCGGTACAAGATAATCATGGAATGGGTTGTTTGCATCCTTGCTTATAGTGTTAACCTGGCTTTCTGATAGCTGCACATAGTCAATCTCGCCTGACTGATATAGCTGGTAAGCTACGTCAAGGGATTCAACCATTTTAATTGTAATAGTATCAAATAGTTTGGCTTCTTTATCCCAGTAAAGCGGATTTTTTGTAAATGTCTTCTCGTTGTTTTGGATATAAGAAGTCATTGTGTAAGCACCGCTGTACCACATATTTTCATTGTTCATAGCTTTTACATTGTCAGCTCCGCCCAGCTCATCAACCATAGCTTGGGAAAGTGGATATAGACAGTTGTAAGTTGCTACTGTATCAAAGTAAGGTTTTTCAGTAATACAGTGGTAGATAAGTTTGTTTCCATCTACTTCCAGACCAACCATCTCACGGAATTTTGAACCTTCTCCTGCTACTAGCGCTTTGGCTTCGTCAGCAGAAAGTGTCTTAGTCCACTCATAGTATTCTTCTGCCCCTTTAATCATTTCAATTGGCATTGAAGTATTTGAGGAGTCATTTTTGTGGAAGTTAAGTATCCATTCAAGACCTGTTGCGAAGTCTTCCGCAGTAAGGTCGCCTTTTTCGCTACCATTTATATCAGCCCACTTAACACCTTCACGGATTGTAAATGTCCAAGTAAGACCGCCGTCTTCAGTTCCCCACTCTTCTGCTATTGCAGGTACAAGCTTGCCGTAGGTATCTGCCTCAAGTAACGGATCTGCAATGTTTGTAAGGTTTTCTGAGTCTTCAGCCCTCTGGCTGTTTAGTATATTGAATGTTTCCAATTCCCTTGTAATAACCTTGGAAATTACGAGATCCTTGATCTCTTCACCATTTCCACCACCATCATTGCTACCTGAATCCTTTGTTCCACCGCATGCGGTAAGAGTTAAAACTGATGCCATCATTAATGATAAGAGCTTCGTTTTTGAATTCTTCATATGCTTCTCCTTCTAAAAGTTGTATTTTGAAATATCCGGGCTCAAAAGACTAAGGTAGTTCTACTAATTGATTTTTAAAATTGCAAAAAACGTTTTCAGTTATCTGAACCTTCGAATATCTACGAATGCAGTATAACAAAAAACGTTTTCATTGTCAATAAATCTATTTTTTACCCTTTTCTCAGATTTTTCACATTTTTTATTTGCGAATTTAAGGTCTTACAGGTAGCCCATTATTACGGCTGGAAACAAAAAAACAAAAGCTGTTATAACATTGGCCGCGGCAGTAAGGATAAGGTTCTCTGAGTCACCCCTGTCTCCTGAATCCCTGTCCTTAATTTCTTCTTCTAAATAATTTAAAATCCCCTTCTTGTTTGCCCTGTGTCCGCCTTCATCATTTTTAGAGCTCATACCCATACCATCTATTTTCAGATAATTGAACCAGGCCATTACAAATAGAACTACACCCAGAAAAAACATGTTTTTCTCAAGCATCCTAAAGGATGCTCCTCCTTTGACAAATTTGTTCCAGGCAAGGATAAAAACTATTCCCAAGAAGAGCCTGACTGAAATTTTTGGCAATAAAGCCAGTAAGACAGCCTTTCTTTCCACCAATTTACTTCTCATAAAGTGAACCTTTCTCTGATTTTTGAAGCATAATTAAAGTCATTTTCTTAACTATTTCTTTAAATTTACAATTTCTACCTCAAATTAAACTACAACCACTACAATTTATATTCTGCTTCTTATCTTGAGCCTTAGATTTTAGAAATTACAAGCCTGCAAAGTAAGAATTTTCATAGAGCTGTCTAAGCTGATAGTGCTGGGTTTTCATGCTTTCAAGACCATTTAGGGCCTCCTCCAGCGCAAAGCCGGCATTTTCAAGGGTATTTTTTGAAACCAGCCCTAAGCTGTATTTTTTGTTTAGCTCCTTGAACTGCTTATCCAGCTTGATAATATCTTTTTTTGCCAGCTCAATGTTTTGCTGGACTTCCTGGAGATTATTGTACTTCTGCTGGGTCTTGGCTTTGGCAAGCCTTACTGCCTCGCTTTCTTCAAGCTGAGTCAAATATTTGTTATCTAACACCTGGGTGTAGGTAGTGCTTTCATCCCCATAACCATAAGGATAATTCTCGTATTTACTTTCAGCCACCCTGGCGGCAGCTGTCTTTGATGATACAAGAACACTCATGTCTGCCGCGTTCTCTTCCTTTGCTTTTTGAGTTTCAATAGACAGGTTTATGGGTTTATACTCCAAATTCAGGCTTTCCAGTTTATAATCTCTTTCTATATTACTCAGGAGGGTTATATTTTCTAACTCCCTGTAATAAGCAGATAGTTTGGCTTTTTCTACCACTAATTTGTTGGCATTTTTCCCAGTCTCCAAAGCCAGATCGTCAAATTTAGTCTGAGATAGCTTTCCAAGCGCCAGCTGTTTTTCGTTTATAGCCAGATTTTTTTTGTCCTGCTCAATTTTTTTGTTGAGCAGGTCTATATCCTTTTGCTCCTGCTGAATACTTGTAAACAACCTATTGATGTTTATACCTGTATTTTCTCTTTCCATAAGGGTGTTCATATCAATCAGCCCCCTCTGACTTGTAAGGTTGGCCTTTACAAGGTCAGAATTGGAAATGGCCTTTTGAAACTGGTAATCCATCTGCTGTTTGGCTTTTTCATATTCCTCAGGCGCTGTTTCTTTGTCCGGTAGCTGGCTTTCCAAATGAGCCTTGCTATCAAATATGCTCTTGTCATTTCGATAGCTTTCGTCTATCTGCTTTAATAGGGATTCCCTTGTTATTTCGTATTTTTTTAGGGCAAGGTTATTCCCTACTGCCTTTTTAATGGCCTCCTCCAGGGTCAGGAGTTTTTTTTCATGAGGCTTGGTTATACTATAGCCTGTTGTAGCTCCCATTGCAGGTGCAGCATATGCTCCTGCCAATGATCCTGTTAGCATTACCATGGCAAGTCCCACTGCTGTATGCTTTTTAATATTATTCATTTTTACCTCCACTGTATTCTTATCCTAACACAGGCTTTTATCCTTGTATAGAGGCTGGGCAAAAAATCCGAAGCCATCAAATTTGGCTTCGGATTTATACCAGACTTCTGTTTTTAGACTGAAAAGCATTTTTTATTGGAACATTTTTTCTGTCTTTAATACTCTCATTGAATTAAAGACTGCAATTAAGGCCACCCCAACATCAGCAAACACTGCCATCCACATATTGGCAAGGCCAATAGTCCCAAGGAGCATTACTACTGCCTTTATCCCTAGGGCAAATACAATATTTTGTTTTGCTATTGCCATGGTTTTTTCAGAAATAACAATTGCCTCGTCGATTTTTGAAAGCTCATCAGTCATAAGGACAATATCTGCCGCTTCGATTGCTGCGTCAGAGCCCACTCCACCCATAGCGATTCCAATATCAGCCCTGGCAAGAACTGGTGCATCGTTTATTCCATCACCTACAAAAACAACCTTACTGTTTTTATGATTCTTGTATTTTTCCAGCTCATACTCAACCTTGCTCACCTTGTCCTGGGGCAGGAGCTCTGCAAAGACCTCTGTAACCCCGGCTTCATTGGCAATTTTTTCTGCAATGGTCTTGTTATCTCCTGTTAGCATTACAGTTTCAATTCCCAGGTCATTTAACCTGCTTATTGCCGCTTTTGAGTCTTCCTTGATCTTGTCCTCTATTGTGATAAGACCAAGTAAAACCTTATTCCTGGCTACATATACAGATGTCGCTCCAAGATTCCTGATCTCTCCCGAAACCTCGCCTTCTTCCATCAGCCGCCTGTTGCCTGCCAGAATCTCATCTCCGTCTATTAGGGCTCTTATGCCAAAACCTGATTTTTCTTCAACATATTCTATCTGGCTATCATCAATTACTCTGCTGCTTTCTTTTATATATGCGGAAACAATGGATTTTGCAATTGGATGATTTGAGCTTTTTTCTGCATAAGCAGCTGCTTGCAAAACTTCTTCCTTGGTGTAGCCTTCCCTGGCGGCTATATCTGCCACTTCAAACTGGCCCTTGGTGATTGTGCCTGTCTTGTCAAACATTATGGTTTTTGCTTGGGACAAAAGCTCGATATAGCTTGAGCCCTTGAACAAAATCCCCCTCTTGGATGCCCCTCCTATTCCTGCAAAAAAGCTAAGAGGAACAGATATTACAAGGGCACATGGACAAGAGATTACAAGGAAGATTAGCGACCGCTCAAACCATTTTACAAAAGGCTCTCCCATGGTAAGGGGAGGGATAAGGGCAAGGGCTATGGCAAGGGTCACAACAAGAGGAGTGTAGACCTTGGAAAACCTTGTTATGAACTTTTCGTGGTTGGATTTTTTAGAGCTTGCATTTTGCACGAGCTCGAGGATTTTGCTTACAGTTGATTCTCCAAATTCCTTATCTACCCTCACCTTAATAAGACCGGATAAATTGATTGACCCGCTGAGAATTGTAGCCCCCTCCACGAGCTCTACTGGCATAGACTCTCCTGTGAGGGCCTTATTGTCTACAGAGGTTACTCCTTCTATTATAGTTCCGTCAACAGGAACCTTTTCCCCGCTTTTGATCAGGATAAGATCCCCGGCCTTTAGGATATCAGGATCAACTATCGAGGTTGACCCATCTTCTTTTATTATGTTTGCAAAATCAGGCCTTATATTCATCAGATCGGCAATTGACCTTCTTGACCTGTGGACAGCAAGGTTTTGCATATACTCTCCTGCCTGGTAGAAGATCATAACAGCTGCCGCCTCTGGGTATTCCTTTATGGCTATGGCTCCAAGGGTTGCAATTGACATAAGAAAGCCTTCATCAAAAAGCTTTCCTTTCATTATATCCTTAGCTGCTAGTATAAGGGTTTCACTCCCTGCTACAAGCCAGGCGGCCAAAAAGAGAATTGTTGACACAGGGCCTGGTGCAAATCCGCCTATGGCAAATCCTTTATACTTTATGAGACTTGCAATTATAAATATAAACAATGAGATTGCAAGAGGCCTTATATCTATATCCCCTTCTTCATGGGAGTGGGAGTGACCCTCATGCTTATCACTATGCTTGTGGCCTTCATGGTCATGGCTGTGTCCCTTGTGGCTGTGGTCTTCACTTTCCTTTGGAAGCACAGCTGCTGCCTCTGTTAAATCTGCCTTATTTATTGGGCTTGGAGCTTTTTTGGTCATTGACATAATATCTGCCATTGATGTTTCACTACAGCAACCACAAGATTTCCTGGTCTCTTTTGATTTTAGCTGTAGTATTCCTGCTTTATCGTTGTTGTTCATAAGGTCTCCTACTCTTGAATGTGTTCCATACCAACCTCAAGGATTGACTTCACATGATTATCCTTAAGGGAATAAAATACGTTTTTCCCTACTCTTCTAAATTTTACAAGGTTAGCCCTGCGCAAGGTTCCCAGCTGGTGGGATACGGCAGATTTGCTCATTCCAAGAATTTCTCCAAGGTCACACACACACAGCTCTGCCTGGTCCAGAGCCCACAAAATCCTTGCCCTTGTAGGGTCCCCAAACATCTTGAAGAAGTCAGCTAGCGCCCTAATCAGGACTTCATTGGGCATTTTCCCCGCAACGTCCCCCATCGCCCCTGTATGGTCACCATCATGGCCACAGCATAAATCGTCTTCTTTTACCTTGTCTCCGCTTGCTTTCACCGCCTGCTACCTCCAAATTTTTTTAATTATAGTTGAGTGTATGTTCAACCGTTAGTCTTATTATAGTTGAATGCGCGCTCAACTGTCAACGCTTTTTTGAAAAATTAAATAAAAAACCCTGCATTAAATTCAAGCCTTGTAAGCTTTATCTTAATACAGGGTTTTTCTTAAAACCTGACTCCCCTAAGGGCCATTTTTTCTATCCAAAGGAGCTTGTAGTAATCCACATAAATAGTGTCATCCTCCAGGGCTACTATATCAGCCCGCACATAGACATCTATTTGCCCTATCTGGTACTTGTCATAGTCGTCTAAATCCTTGCCTGGCATTCCCATTCTTACTAATGGTTGGTCTCCTCCGACTCAGCCTCCACATCCCTCAAGCCAAATGCTTATAGCTGTCTTATTTTTCTTTTTTAAAAGAGTAACCACTCTCGGGTCGATTATAATATTCATTATTACTCCTTATCTCTTTGCAGCATTTATCTTTTACTGTTTATTTATACCCTTAATTAAGCAAATCTATCAGGGTCCCTCCTTAGCGGCTTGCTTTTCAAAGTCTTGCAGTCTTATTTTATAGTTTATTCTTGTAATTTCTCCAGTTCAGGATATAATTATAGATAGTTTGTATTAATTTTTAGAGGAGGACAATCTTGAAAAAAGGTGATTTTTTGTGGGGCCTTGCCCTTGCAGCATTTGCTGGATTAATTATATCCCCGCTGACTCATGATAGCTTTATGAATTTTACTGGAGCCCACCCCTACATAGGAGGATTTATTAAATTCTCTATTTTGGCTACGCTGGGAGAGCTGCTGGCCATCCGTTTATCTAAGGGGGACTACCAAAAACCTCACGGCTTAATTGCACGGTTTATTCTCTGGGGCCTTATAGGCATCCTTATTACTCTTATGTTTCAGATTTTTAGCAATGGAGTTCTTGCAGCCATGGACCAGGGCTTCTTGCCGGGAAAAGGCTCAGCCTTCTTATTTGCCCTTTTTACAAGCTCCATAATGAATCTGACCTTTGCACCAACCTTTATGGCTTTTCACCGCTACACGGATACGGTGCTTGACCTTAATGGAATGAACAAAAAAATGCCATCTGCAGGTCAGGTATTGGATGCTATTGACTGGAAGGGCTTTGTAAGCTTCGTAGTGTTTAAAACCTGCCCTTTCTTTTGGATACCTGCCCACACAATAAACTTTATGCTCCAGCCTCAGTACAGGGTTCTGGTGGCTGCGGGTCTGTCACTCGTCCTTGGGGTTATTCTGGCCCTTGCAAAAGGTAAAAAATAAGCTGTATAGAAAGCCCTGCTCCTTCATGGGATTACAAAGACCGGAAGAACAAACCATTTTGTTCTTCCGGTCTTTGCTTGTTACTAAAATTAATATTTACATAAAGAGGGTTCTTCCTATAAAGAGGAAGGCCAAAATCCACATTGTTATTGAGATTTCCTTATACCTTCCTGTCACCGCCTTTAAAACTACATAAGATACCATTCCAAATACAATTCCTTCTGCTATGCTGTAAGCAAACGGCATCATAGCAATTGTTAAAAATGCCGGTATACCCTCTGTGAAGTCAGCAAAATCAATTTTTAATACTGAGCTTATCATAAAGAGGCCCACTATTATAAGAGCCGGAGCAGTAGCTGCTGCTGGAATCATTGTAAAGAGCGGAGCAAAGAATAGGGCAATAAAGAACATGCCTGCTGTGGAGAGGGCTGTAAGTCCTGTCCTTCCTCCTTCTGAAACTCCTGAGGCTGATTCAACAAAGGTCGTAACTGTTGAGGTTCCCATGCAAGCTCCAGCTACAGTACCAACAGCATCAGCCATTAGAGCCTTGCCAACCCTTGGGAGTCTCCCATCCTTATCCAGCATTCCTGCCTTTGAGGCTACCCCTGCCAGGGTTCCGACTGTATCAAAGATATCAACGAATAAAAAGGTAAATACTACTATAAGCATATCAAAGGTAAATATCTGGTCAAAGCCTACAAACTGAAAGGCCACATCCTTTATTGATGGGGGTAGGCTTACAAGATGGGTAAAATCACTTGGTATAATTGTTACTCCAAGGGGGATTCCAACAAGGGTTGATATCAAAATTCCTATTAAAAGGGCTCCCTTTATGTTTTTTGCAAGCAGAAGGCCTGTTACAGCAAGCCCGATAAGACAAACCAAAGGAGCGCCCGTAGTCAAATCTCCAAGCCCAAGAAGGGTTCCATTTCCTGCAACTACAATTTTGGCTCCGCTCAGGCCTATAAAGGCAACAAAAAGTCCAATACCTGCAGAAACTGCATTTTTAAGGTTTGCAGGTATTGAATTGAATATGGCTTCACGGACATTTATAAAGGATAAGAGGATGAATACTATTCCTTCTATAAGCACTGCCGTAAGGGCAAACTGCCAAGGCTTACCCATTCCAAGCACAACTGAGTAGGTAAAAAAAGCGTTTAGTCCCATACCAGGGGCAAGTCCAAAGGGGTACTTGGCATAAAGAGCCATAATCAGGGTGGCCAGGGTGGCAGACAGGGCTGTTGCCGTAAATACTCCTCCCGGATCCATACCCGCATCTGCGAGGATTAGGGGATTTACAGCCAAAATATAGGCCATAGTCATAAAGGTGGTTATTCCTGCAACCACTTCTGTTTTTACATTTGTGTTATTCTCTTTTAACCTAAAGAAATTTTCCATTTCTTCCTCCTGAAAAAATATAATATAAAAAGTCCCATAAAAAAAAGGCAGCCCAAATGGGCAGTTTATAAACTGCCCATTTGGGCGTTCATGCATATTTATCTAATTTAATACTAACATATCCTGGGAATAAGTCAAGATTTTTTACCTGCCAGCTTCCCCCCTCTTACTGTCATTTTGTTAATCCAGAGGATTTTTGCAAGATGGTGGCTACCCAAGCCTCTTGTTATCACCAAAAAATTTGTATATTTGCATATAATCCATAATCCTTGAAGATATGCGTTCATCATAGCGGTTAAGGATTTCATCAGGACTTAGGTTGGTGGAAATTATCATTTTAGAGCCATTTATCATTCTCGAATTGATTGTATTAAATAGGACTGTTTTGACAAAGCTATTGGTCACTTCTGTGCCCAAATCATCTAAAATGAGAAGGTCTGCTTTTTCAACGGCATAGTAGTCCTCCATGGTGTATCTTTGCATAAACATTTCCCGGTCAAAGCTATACAGCTGCATTAGGTCCATAAATTCGTTCATTGTCAGATAAAGAACCCTTATCCCCCTATCTATAAGCTCCTTTGCTATAGAGTAGCACATATAACTTTTCCCAAGACCAGGTGCCCCATGGTAGAGCATACTCTTTACCCCTCTTTGGGAAAAATTTTCTATAAAGCTGTGGGCCTGATTTTTTATTTCAAGGATATTTTCCTGCTCAGTTAGTTGTCTTTCCCCAAAAAATACGTCGTACCTTTGAACATTATCGAATATAGTAAGATCAAAATTTTTAAAGTTTTCCTGGTCCATCCTCTTTGATATGTGGGATTGACCGCCTCGCAGATCCTCCATAATTTTGAGCATACAGGTGCATTTTGTATGAGCTTGGTCCGTAACAATAAAACCCCTGTCCTGGCATAAATTGCAATAATACTGAAGCTTTAAATCCTCAGGATTTATTGAATAATCCTTCATATAGCTATCTCTTTGCCTTTGAAGCTCCATAAGGTCAAGCTCAAGGTCTGTATCCGAAAAATTGTCACCTGCCAAGAGCTTGGCTTTTAGGAGCTCCAGCTGCTTAAGGCTTAGCCTGTTACTTATTTTCTCAAGGTCAGGGTAATCCTTATAGATTCTTTTGGTCCGCATATCTAATTGTCTTGCCTGAGTGTCTCGTCTGTCCTGGTAAATTGATTCAATTGTTGCCATGGCTTCCCTTTCTACCCCCATGCTTCTATTTTAGCTTATCTTCTTTTTTTAGCTGGTCTTTTCTTTTTTTCTGGGCCAGCCTTTCCATGGGGCCTATTTCTTTTCCCCCTTGGCCCTGACCGCCATCAGCTGCCCTATTTGTTGGGCTGGCTTTGGTATAGCCCTGCCTGGTCTGGTCCTCTGCTATTTTTACCTGCCTCAGGGTTATCCGGCTTTGCCGAGCCTTGGGCACATCTTCCCCCCTTAAAAGCCTCAAAATTCCAGACAAATTTATTTCCTTATCCTTATTTTTTAAAAAGTGGTAGGCCACCTCCACATCTGACAAATCAAAATCCCGGCTTATGGCTTCGAGATCATCCATTTCATCTTTTCTAAGGGTCTTTCTTGTAAATCTTATAAGCTCAAGGACGCTCTGGCGTTTTTCAAAACTACTTTCAGCTTCCTTGATGGCAGCCGGCTGGACTAGGGTGTCCTCCTGCAGCTTCTCTATTTGCTTAAGCCGGTTTTTCAGGATGCCATCCACATAGTTGAGATTGGGTGTCTTTATGGAGGTTGTTTTTCCAATAGCATCAACAACTGATTCCAAGTCAAACATATATTCATCCAGCCACATATCAATCATCGCTCTTTCAGGCTCTGTCGGTCCCCTGTACTCCCCTAGAGCCTGGAGAACCTTCTTATACTCCACATATCTTTGCTCTTTGCCCCTAAGCATCTGCTCCAAATCCTCTGCTGTTCTTATTCCGTCAAGATGCCAGTTCCTTAATACTCCCATGGCCTTTGCAATTGACCTGCTGTTTTTTTTGTATATGGTGTAGAGCACCGCCTCAACTGCCAGGCTCTTGTTTATGTTGTAGTCCTTAAGAGTGTTGTGGATTTTTTTTATGTCAGGGCTTGTCAGGGGATACTTGATGGCTTGCTCTATCTGGTCGTACATTTTTTTGTATTCCTCGTTCTGGTAGGCTACAAGAAGCTCATCTGTTGTTGCAGCTGCAGGCTTTTTGGCAGACCCTATCGTTCTTAAATCTCTAAATTCAATCGAATAGTTTCCTGCAAGCTCTTCATCTGTTATATGCTTTTTTATAAGGCCAAGGTCTTCGCACAGCTGCCAGCTCTCGTAGACATGGTCAAGAGATATTCCCAGCCTTTCTGCCAGCTTTTCATTTGAATCGATGTCATTTTCATGGGGGTCTGAATTCAGGCTCTTGTAGTAGCCATAGAGGTATACGCTGACGGCATAGGGGGCCGAGGCCAGCATTGGCAGTACAAGCTCAAAAAAACTCCCAGGTATCACTGTATCTTTATTTTGTAGTAATTGTCGTTCTATAAAAAACATAAGCTCTCCATTTCTATAGCTTATTATACCACAAGCAAAAATTTTATCCACGCAAAATAAAAATCAAAAAAGCCCCCTGCCAAACAGAAATCTACAAAATCTGTAAGCAAAAGGAGCTTTGTTTATTCATCAATTTTTCCAAACGGGCAGCCTGGGCCTATACTGCTTCCTCAGGCACTATATCTCCAATTATCTGGTCAAAGTCAAGAAGGGTAATGAGGCTTCCCTCATAGCTGATTATACCCTTTGTAATTCTATGGGTTTGACCTCCCACTGATTTATCAGGCTTTTGTATAGCAGCCTTATTAACCCTTACGATTCCTTTTACGGCATTTACCCTATAGGCTATATGCATGCCTTTATAGTCTGTTAAGATAAAAAGATCCTTATCCGTTCTTTCAACTTCAGTGTTCTTTACAAAGGATGGCAGGTCAATTACAGTATATAGAATATCCCTTGGCTTAAAAAGACCCTCAACCTTTGGATGGGATAAAGCCGCAGGAGTAACCTCCTGGACTGTCATGATTTCTTTTATCATATTAACATCTATGCCAAAGGCCTTGCTGTCAATTTCAAATTCCATAATCTCCTGGTCTGCTACTTCAATATTTTCATTCTCTGTTTTCTTTGATCTTCCAATCATAATTCCCTCCACTAAAAGTTAATCTCATCTCTTCCGAATACCTTGACCTTGGCCATCCCTGTTTCCACATCAAAGGACATGGTCCTCGCATAGTTTGCTCCAAGATCTGATTTTGCCAGCCTTACCCTGTTATCCTGGAGGATTTTTTTTACTGCCTGGGCGTTTCTTTCGCCAATATTTCCAAGTGCTGATGAATCTGGTATATCGAACATCTTTGCCCCGCCAGCAATTTTTGCAACAATCCTGCTTCTTACAGCCCCAAAT
>JBDHVO010000011.1:0-13553 GCA_039809675.1 Proteocatella sp. | reverse complement strand
ATGAGAACATCACCCTTTACAGGTATTATGCCTGCGATAGCTTTTAAGAGGGTAGTCTTACCACATCCATTTGGGCCAAGAATACAGATGTTCTTCCCCTTTGACAGGTTAAAGGAAACATCGTGGATAACGTCGGATCCATTGTAGCCTGCACTTACATTTTTTACTTCTAACATTTATATTACTTTCCTTTTACTAAAGTAGACATAGCCGAAAAAAGGCGCTCCAATTATGGCTGTAATAGCCCCAACCGGAAGCTCAGACATTGGTATAATGGTTCTTGCAATAAGGTCGCATATAATCATAAAACCACCGCCAAAGAGCATGGATAGGGGGATAAGCAAGCTATGAGAGGATCCAAATAGCTTTCTCACTATATGGGGCACGATTAAATCTATAAAGCCTATGACGCCTACAAAGGCAATGGCGCTTCCTGTTAAGGCAGACGAAAGGCCAAGAAGGACCCATTTAACTCTTTGTATATCCACACCTATGGCCAAGGCCTGCTCTTCACCAAAGGTCATGATGTCTAATTCCTTGGCATATCTCATGAGTATCAAGCCAGCTCCAGCTACTATGGGGAGGAGGATAAAAAAATCTGACCATACCTTGAGAGAAAAACTGCCCATCTGCCAAAAGGCCAATCTTTGGATGCTTTCTTTATAAAGGGCATTCATTAAGGTAATCATGGCATTTATAAATAAGGAAAATACCATCCCTACCAAAATAATTGTATTATTGCCCATGTTTTTGTCTATTTTTGCAGTGAGGCTAACGGCTAGGTAGACGGTGAGCATACCTCCTGTCAGGCCTACAAAAGGAAGGGTCAATTTGCCTAGTAGGGGCAGGCTAAAGCCAGATATGATTACAAGGCCTGCACCCAGGGAAGCCCCTGAGGATACGCCCAGGGTGTACGAGGAAGCCAAGGGGTTTTTAAGGACAGATTGCATTACAGCCCCGCTTACTCCCAGGGCGCCTCCTACTATAAAAGCGAGGAGGGTTCTGGGGAATCGTATCTTCCAGATTATGGCTGTCAGACTTGCATCTATGTTTTGGGGAAACTCCTTGAATATAATTTTACTCCATAGGATACTTGCTATATCTCTGATGGGGACATAAACGCTGCCTATTCCTATGGCCAAAAGAATAATTATAAGGCATAGGAGGATTGATATAACAATCTTAATATTATTTTTCATAGAACTAGTATTTGTCCGGATAAATAGCCTGGGCCATTTCCTCTAAGGCTTTGATAATATTATGGTTGGGCTGGGAGCTATAATCATTATTTATATAATAAACAGCATTATTTTTTACTGCCTTTATATTGTCCCACCCGTTACGAGTCTTAATCTCCTCGACCGCATTTTCTACATAGTTAACGTTTGTAAGGATCACGTCCGGGTCTGCCGCTAATATAGCCTCCTCTGATACAGAGGTCCATCTGTCTTGATCAGTAAAGATATTTTTTGCCCCTATTATTTCTATCATTTCATTCAAAAATACATTCTTACCAAAGCTGTAAAGCTTCGGGGTTTGACCAATTTCAAAGTAGACAGATTTTTTATCTGTGATTGTAGCACCTATTTTTTTGATTTTTTCTATTTCTTTTTTCATGTTGTCAACGAGCTCTCGACCCTGATCCTCTGCTCTTACAAGCCCAGCTATAAACTCTATATCCTTGTAGATTCCTTCTATGCTCTGGCTCGATTCGATATAGGCTACAGCTATTTGGTTTTCGCTGATTTGAATCAGGGGATTATCCCCTGCTGACATAATCATTGTGGTAGCCAAGACCAGGTCTGGGTTTAGGACAATGATTTGCTCTGCATCCGGTGTCATCATATCAATAGCTGGGAGATTGCTTTTCAGGCCTTCAATCTCTGTTGAATAAGAATCAACCGCTATGATTTTATCTCCCAGGCCTAATTCTACAAGAACCTGGGTAATAGAAGGCCCCATTGATACTATGGTTTCTACTTCTGACGGAATTGTTATTTCTTTACCTGTAGGGTCGGTTATGGTTATTGGGCCTGCCTTGTCCTTAGGTGTTTCAGCTCCATCCGCTTGATTTTTTTGCTGGCAGCCGGTCAAAAGGCCGCCTATTAATACTATAGTTAAAAAAATTGATACAAGTTTTTTCATAATGCCTCCATATTTTTTTGATAGAATACTTATCCCGTCTTTTACATAAAAAAAACGTCTCGAAGGTTCGAAACGTAAGAAATTACAAAGCGAAAACACTTGATTTTAGTATATTACATTTGAATTTTTATGTCAATAAAGCTGCTTTATATCTACGACAATTTTCAAGTAAAAATTAAAGCAAATTTGTGCTTAGGGGTTCTGGGGCCTATTGCAATTGGGCCTTAAATTTGATACCATATAATAAGAAATGGAGGTTTGTTTTGAAAATACTGGAATCTGCTGAAAATTATCTTGAAACTATCCTTATATTAAGGCAAAGAAACGGCTCTGTCCGTTCGATAGATATTGCCAATGAACTTGAATATTCCAAGCCAAGTGTCAGCAACGCAATGAAATCCCTCCGAGAGAAAGAGCTTATTACCATGGATACAGGAGGCCTGATTGAGCTGACTGATAGAGGCGAGCAAATCGCTCAGGACGTATACGAAAAGCACGTGATTCTTGGAAAATTCCTCATGCTCATAGGGGTTTCAGAGGAAGTAGCCAAGGCTGATGCCTGCAGGATAGAGCATGTAATCAGCGAGGAAACCTTTAACAGGGTAAAAGACCATGTTGGTGCAATTAAATAGGATTTCTATTAAAAAAGAGCTGTTAATTCAGCTCTTTTTGTATGGCAAGCTTTTTTTCAAGGTACCTTTTGTTATATTTAATTGTGGCCAATTTTGCGACCCTCTTGTAGGCGGAGTAATTGAAAAATGCGCCAGAAGCTCCTATTATTGGAAGCCCTTGAACGAATTTTGCTATTAGCATGGCATCAGACAGGGATTTTGAGGTCTTTTTTATTTCGCTTTCCAAGGAACCGGCCCAGTCTCCAGAGTCTATGCTTCTTCCATATTGATCCAGGTCCTGGTTTAGCTCCTCCCTGTTTTCCTCTGCAAAGGCCGTTTGGATTAATTTAAGGATATAGATTTTTTCCTGATACTGGAGGTAGTCAAAGCCGTAGCTAAGGGCTATTTCATAAAGGCCCCTGAGGATAAGGCTAATAAATACCGGGATATCAGGTATGCCTATGCCCAATATTCCAAGGACGCTGCCCTCTACAAAGCCTGCCAGCTTGCCAAAGCGGATATTTTTGCCTGCTAGCTTGTGGAGCTTTCTTGCTGAGGACCTGGTCCCGCTCATTTCAAACACAAAGTCATTGGCCAGGTGGTTGATTTCAATGTCCTCCTTGTCGAAGGTTTTTTCTATGAGGCCTGTCCCCTTTTCAAACAAAAAATGAAAAGCCTTTTCAAAAACTTTTTCCAAAATCCCCTTTAGGTCAGGGGGGATTTTCTTGTGGAGGCTATCCGTAAGGGGGTCAAGCCTTAGCTTTAAAAAACCATCCTCCTTCTTGTCAAAATATTTTTTCTCAGCAAGGCTATTATATCTAAGCTGGTGTTTTATCTGTTTCATATCTCCTCCTTTGTTCACTACTATTCTACCAAAAGGCAGCAGGATCTAAACATCCTGAAAAAAAATAGTAATTTGGTGGTTTTTTCTTGTTTTATATGCAGAAGTGTGGTAACATACTAAGAGTTATGGAGAGATGTCTGAGTGGATTAAGGTGCTCGCCTGGAACGCGGGTGTACGGTAACACGTACCGGGAGTTCGAATCTCCCTCTCTCCGCCATATTAAAATTATAGCATTGATATTGCTGCAGGTGCAGCAAGGTCAATGCTTTTTTGTTTTTGAAAAGGAGAAGCTGCCAGAAACAAAGCCTTTTGCCCTGCAATATTCAAAATAGTGGCAATAGGCAAAATATGTTATAATAGGACAATTAGATAAGAGACTTTAAAAGGGCTTGGCCTGGATTTTTATCAAGGAGGTGCCATGGGCAGTTTGATTAGTGAATTACATGAAAAGATATTAACTACTCTTACGGCAGAGGAGTTTTTGAATAGGCTTAGGGTGGATGAGGACACAATCATCGCTTATGTTTTAAGCGAAAAATTTGCAAATGGTCTGAGGGTAATTGAGGCCAGGGAGCATTTGCTGTGCAAGGACGTGCTTGGCCTATCCCTTGGCTTGATGGATTATATCAGCCCGAGGGAGGCTCAGGATTGGCTTTATTATATTTCCCAGTATATCCTGGCTAAATCCTTTGAGGAAGCGACACTAGTAAGTCTGGACCCCAAGTATGAAGCCTCAGTTATGATTTTCCTTACAATATTAAGAATTCTCATAGACTCAAAAAAGGCCAGGGGCTTTAACAAATTCGAGGATTTCAGCTTTTTAGATCAGGAGGAGATAGAAGCTCTGCCAAGAAAGGCTGAGTATATACGGTTTTTGAAGGCTTTTAAGGACAACTATATTTATGAGCTTATGATGATAAATCAGGAGCTGTACGACCAAAACACTTTGAACCATGTTGCTGCCGTACATTATGTGGCCATGCATGTAGCCCGCCAAATGAAAAAATCCGGCTTTTCTATAGACCTGGGGCTGGTGTCTGGGGCGGCAGCAGGCCATGATATAGGAAAATATGGCTGCAAGGAGTCGGAGCAAGGCAGGATTGCCTATTTACATTACTATTATACAGACCAGTGGTTTGCAAAATTTAATTTGCCCAGCATTGGACTTATTGCAACAAACCATTCCACATGGGATTTGGAGCTGGAGAATTTACCACTTGAGTCCCTGGTTTTGATTTATGCAGATTTCAGGGTAAAAAACAGGAAAATCAAAGACAGCTACCAAATGTATATCTATAATTTAAAGGAATCCTTTGATGTTATTTTAAGCAAGTTGGACAATGTGGACGAGGCAAAGGAAAAAAGATACAGGAGGGTCTATGCAAAGCTGAAGGATTTTGAAGATTATATGGTTCATGAGGGTATTGATATCAGCCTGAAAGCAGATGAGCTAAATCCTGAGAAGACGGCAGATTATGTGCTGATGGATGGGGAAAATATTATTAAAAGCTTTAAGTATATGGCTATCAAGCACAACACCTCCCTGCTCAACAAGCTCAATAATGAAACTGTGTTCTCAAGCATGATTGAGTCTGCCAGAAGTGAACAAAACTGGGAAAAGCTAAGGGCCTATCTAAATGTTTTGGATGAGTATTCTATATATTTGTCGCAGAGGGAGAAAATATATACCCTGTATTTTTTGTATGATATGCTGATGCACAAAAAAGAGGATATAAGAAGGCAAGCCTCGAGGATTATGGGGAATGTAATAGTAAGCTATAATCTGGAGTACACAAAGGAATTGCCCAAGGAGCATGCTTTGCGTAATGAGAGTGTTCTAAACAGCCTTAGCCTGTGGAACAGGTATCTGGGGCTTTTCATAGATGCAGGTCACAAGGTCACAGAAAAGCATAGGGAATGGCTGGGCTATGCTATGCGCATCTTTGTGGATTCTGTTGTAAAATCAGATAAAAATCTGGATAAAAACAGGTATGTGGATGTCTTCTTAAACAAAATGGCCCACATGGACCAGGATGATATTTCAAAATTCAGCATACTAAACTCCCTCCTGAGTCTTCCTCCATACCTGTATAGGCCTGACCAGCTGGATTTTGTTATAGGCTATGCTAAGGAGGCCCTGGACAGTCCAAGGGACAATATAAGCCTTATGGCATGGCAGCTGCTTTATTTTCTCTCAAAGGATCAGGCTACTTTTCCCAGGCTTATTCCGCAGATTAAGGACAATATCAACAATTTGGAGGAAGGTGGCGGTATATGCATAAATTATGTAAAGAGCAAAATTGCAAGAAATATAGGGGCAGAGGATAGGATAATAGAGGCCTACCATAGCTTTTTAGACAAAAAAAGGGAGGATAACTCAGACTTATTTTTAAAGAACCTTAAAACAGCGACACCATGGAATGTTAAGACCGTAAGTGTTGAATATATTATGGACTATATCCACAAAAAGGACCAGCTTAGCCTGCTTCAAACCGCCACCCATCTAACGAATCTTGTTAAGGTCAGCGAAAAAGAAACTGTAAGAAAAAAGGCAGGAGACTCTCTTGTCAGCGCTATAGGCCCCCTGCTTACAGTAGACCAGCGCAACGAGATTACGGTGGAGCTTTTTAAGGGCCTTGAGATTGATGAGCTGCAGTTTGCAAAGTATATTCCCAAATACCTGGGGAGGTTTATCCTCCTCCTGCCATCAAGAGAAATGGACGAATGTATCCTGGAGCTTGAGACTATTTACAAGGGCTCAAACCCCAGATCAAGCACCCTTGTTATCGATACCCTGGGGGTTATGGTCCAGTATTATCCAAGCTACACCCATTCCAAGGGGGAGGAAAGGGAAGCATATGCCAACAGGTACAAGAAGCTCCTGGGCATGCTCCTAAGCGGCTTGGCAAATTACAATTCTCAGGTAAAGCAGGAAGCTTTTTTGGTGATAGGGCAGGTTTTTGATTCTAAGATACTGACCCTGGAGGACAAGTATGAGATTTTTGCCCTTACCCACAAAAAACTCTTAGCTTTAATAAATGAGGAGGAGCCAAGTGATATATTTTTCTTTAACAACTCTGCCTCCTTTAACCATATTTATCGTTTTATAAGTGACTACCAGGCTAAGTATGGGGACTTTGATCTTGGTGTAAACAAAAAAATCGCATTTTTCCCGGGCACCTTTGACCCCTTCTCCCTGGGGCACAAGGGGATTGCAACTGCCATTAGAGATTTGGGCTATGAGGTATACTTGTCCCTGGACGAATTTTCCTGGTCCAAGCGGATGCAGCCAAGGATGATTAGGAGGCAAATCATAAATATGTCTATTGCAGATGAGCTTGATATTTTTTTGTTCCCGGACAATATGCCGGTAAATCTATCCAGCTCCAAGGATCTATCAGGTCTAAGGCAGTCCTACAAGGGCAAGGATGTTAATATTGTAATTGGAAGTGATGTGCTTGCAAATGCCTCTGCATATAAAAAGGAGCCGATAAAGGATTCCATCCATAGCTTCAACCATCTTGTATTCAGCCGCTCTGCTGAGCCTTCGGATAAGGCTGAGGAAAATATAGAGGACAATAAGGCCAGGATTTCAGGCAGTGTTTTAGAGCTCAAATTACCAGTATTTTTAGAGGATATCAGCTCTACGCAGATTAGGGAAAATGTGGATAGCAACAGGGACATATCAAACCTTATCGATCCCCTTGCTCAAAGCTTTATCTATGCCAAAAACCTGTATACAAGAGAGCCTCTGGACAAGGGGGTGCTAAACGCCAAGCCTTTTGTAATTGAGGTGCACGACTATGTAAGTGAAGGTCTTGCCAGTGAGATAGACGATTTTATTTCCCTTTGTACCAGCCTGAGACAAAAAGTAAGCGCTTTGCTACTGGCAAAGGATTCAAGGCTTCTAACGATAAGGGACAGGGGGAGCTACAACAAAATTATAGCCCTGGCTACCTTCCATCCAATTAGTACATCTGATGCCTATGATGAGTTTGGGAGCCAGGATATTGCCAACTACCTAAGGGATGTGACAGCAGGCAAAATAATGGTAATAGACGGGATATTTGTAGATAGGGGATCAAGCCACACCAATTTAGAACAGATTGTGCTTACGGAAACTCTTGCCAATATTTTGAAAAATGACTACACCTATGCCCTCTATTATGCAAGACTTGAGACCTGCTCCAAAAATCTAAGCAAAATCCTGAAGCTCCAGGGCTTTGGAGAGATAAAGGACAAAGACCAGGCCAGGCTTATCTATGGGGTGGACATGAAGTTTACCACCAGTCTAACCCTCAATATGCTTAGCTCTATAAAAGAACCTCTTTGCAGGAGCAAAAAGGTTATTAAAGCAGTTGAAAGAGCAAGGGAAGACCTGCAAGAAGCCCTGACAGGACTCTACCCCAATTCCTTGCTGCTTTCTATTGACAACGAGATGATAAATCAAAAGCTTATAGATAAGATCTGCAGCCTGAACAATGTGAGCAATCAGATACAGACCAATAAGGAAACGGGAGAAAAAATGTGCGTTCCCTTTGGAGATATCCTAAGGGGGATGGTGGTGCCTAATACGGTGACCAAGTCCTTGCATACGGAAAAATTTTACTCAACCGATGCAAAAACCTTTAGGATTGCAGAATATCCCTTTTACTCGCCTATTGAAAACCAGGTTAAGACAATTAAATCCTTTGAAAGGCCTGTAATTCTTGTGGATGATTTGATGCACAAGGGCTACAGAATAAAGGAGCTGGACCCTATCCTAAAAAGATACAGGGTTAATGTGGACAAGATTATAGTGGGGATAATGTCGGGCAGGGGCAGGGATTTGATGCAAATCCAAGAAAGAAAGCATGACTGCGCTTACTTTATCCCGAACTTGAGGCTATGGTTCAATGAAAACCTCATGTATCCGTTTTTGGGCGGGGACGCCATGGGGCAATTTGGGGACAAAACGCTCAACCTCATTCCGTCTACAAACCTCATACTCCCCTTTTATTCCCCTATGTTTATAAGCAATACATCCAGGGAGGCTATATACAGCCTGTCCCTGACAAGCCTTAAAAACGCAAAAATGATTTTAAAGGCGATTGAAGAGGAGTACCAGGAGATGTATGGCAGAAAGCTGACGGTAAAAAGGCTTGGTGAAGTGCTTATATCACCGAGACTGCCGTATCTTGGTGAAAGCATCCACTATGATTTGAATAAGGGGGCCTCCTATTATATGGACATTATAATCGAAAATTTGGAAAAGCTTGAGAGGATGTTAAACTATGATTTATTACAAAAATAAGGATAAGTACCTATGCTCCCTGGAAGACTCCTACCCGTATGAAAGGACGGACTCTATTGAAAACGCAAAGGACCTCTACTACCTCTACAGGTCGGACAAGGCTGCTTCAAAAGCCTCCTATGCAATAGGAGCCTGCGAAGACCTTTTTAGACCAAAAGAAAGTCTTGAAATGCTGAGGAAGAAAGAAGGTAGCAGGGATAAGGAGACCCTTCCCCAAGAAGTCCAGGACCTAATTAAAAAGGGCAGGGTTAAGGCAGTAAACACCGAGTTTGCCGATTATGAAGAACGTTTATTTATGGAGGCAAATAAAAAGAAAAGGGTGAATCTCCTGGCTCTTGGAGATGTAGGGAGCACCCTGCTTATGGGGCTCAAGCTACTGGGAGGAGATGTCATTGACACAATAGGGATATATGACAGAGGCCAGGACAAATTACAGCGCTGGGAATATGAAGCAAACCAAATTTCAGAAGCCTTTGATTTTTTCAGCATGGCTGAGGTTGAAATAATAAACGATAAAGAGGACTTATTTGACTGCGATATGTTTGTTTTTTGTGCATCAAAGGGGGTTCCTCCTGTGGGCACAAAGGGAATAGATATGAGGATGGTACAATTTGAAGAAAATGCAAGGCTGATCAAGGAGTATGCCCTAAGGGCAGCCGCAAAAAGCTTCAAGGGGATTTTTGCAGTTGTATCAGACCCTGTGGACCTCCTTTGTGCGGTTGTACTAAAAGAAGCAGGAGGCGCCCTTGCTCCAGAACAGATAAAGGGCTATGGCCTTGGAGTTATGAATGCCAGAGCAGCCTACTATGCCAAAAGGGACAAAAAATACAGCCAGTATCTTACAGAGGGCAGGGCGTTTGGCCCCCATGGCAAAGACCTTGTTATTGCTGACAGTATAAAGAATTATAGTGACGACCTTTCTTTGGAGCTGACCAAATTGGCAGTTGAAGCAAACCTAAGGGTAAGGGAAACGGGCTACAAGCCCTATGTCGCTCCGGCGCTTTCGTCGGGAGCAATCTCAATAATAGCCACCTTGAGGGGGGAATGGCACTATAGTGCCAACTATCTGGCAGGCGCTTACCTGGGGAGCAAAAACAGGAACCTGCCTAATGGACTTGAAATTGAAAAAATCTGCATGGATGACAAGCTGTTCAGGAGAATTCAAAAGACTCATGAAGCTTTACTGGCAGTGCCTTTGCCATAAAAACAATGAAATGGGGAAATCTATGATAGAAGCTGCAAAAAAATCCCTTGCCGACCTTATAGTGTTGGCACCAGGAATTTTGTCACAAAGATTACAAAATATCGTGGATGATATATCCCGGACCTATAAAACAAAACTGGTAACAACAAGTGATGATATCCCAAGCTTGCAGGGAGAGCGGGTTTTGTTTGCTGCAGAGCTCTTTGACAGCGGAATAAACATAGAGCTTTTCAAGATGCTTGAAAAAATAGCAAAGGATCCTTCTTGCATGGAGAATTCTGTTGCAAGTATTATTGTAAGCAGCAACAACGAGCTTTTTTCAAGAGACATTGGCCGCAAAATTATTTTTTATGCCAACCTTGCAGGCTGTACCTTCCCAGGCAGGCCAATATCAGAAGCTACCGGGTCTTTAAAAAATTTCAAGGGAAGGCAAAGGCTAAAGCCCAATCTTAGCTTGATCCAGTGCTTTGCAGAGGATGCCAGGGAGGTTGTCCAAAGACTGATGGCTTTTGAGCATATAAGTCTTGAAAAACCAAGGATCTTAGTCCTTCATGCAAGCAACTATACGACATCAAACACCTTATCCCTGTGGGAGATGACAAAGCAGCATCTGCCAGGCTACCAAATCAAAGAAATCCATATTGAAAACGGATCTGTGGTGGATTGCAAGGGGTGTCCCTACAAGGCCTGCAAGCATTATTCCCGAAATGACACCTGTTTTTATGGGGGCATAATGGTTGAAGAAGTATACCCGGCAATAATAAACTGCGATATTTTAATAATGCTCTGCCCCAACTACAACGATGCTATAAGCGCCAATATTTCAGCGGCCATCAACAGACTAACAGCCTTGTTTCGAAGGGTGAAGTTTTATGATAAATATCTTTTTGCACTTGCAGTGTCAGGCTTTAGCGGGAGTGATATAGTGGCCCAGCAGCTTATTAGCTCCTTTAATATAAACAAAACCTTTATCCTTCCGCCTAGGTTTGTTTTGATGGAAACGGCCAACGATATGAAGGAAATTGATCAAATAGAAGATATAAATAAAAAGGCAGAGAAATTTGCACAAAATATCATTAAAAGAAGATAAGTTCAGCCATGGCTACTCTCCCCTTTAGCCATGGCTGCTTTTTTGTTTTTTAAAAAATCAAGAGTAAATCTTATGTAAAACAAAATTTGACCGATATATAGGAAAGAATAATTTTAGGGGGGCACATGCTTAATAAAAACAAGGAAAGTAAAAATCAAAAAATCAAGAGTGAACTTACCGCCAAGGGTGGTTCTTTATACCAAAAGATCATAAAAAGAATTGGTCTTCCTGTTGTAGCTTCCTACCTCCTGGTAGGAATTCTGATAATGTTTCTTGTGTATGGGTCAGTCAGAGACCTTACAGAAAAAGAGCTGGCCCTTGAGTCAACAATGGCGTCAAAGGACATAGAAATGTACCTCAATACATATTTTGAAAAGGCCGGCCAGCTAGCCTACAACGTCGATGTCCAGACCCTTTTTGAAGCTGTTAAGCCGGGGGATAAAATAGACAAGGCCCAGGGATTTTCTGAAATTAAGGAAACTATGAAAAATATCCATGAGGCCAGCGACGACAACCTTATAGCTGTTTTTATGGCAGATGCGGATTCCAGCCAGGTGGCAACAGATGATAATTTTATTACAGGCATTGGCGAAGGCTGGAATATAAACGAGAGAGCCTGGTATAAGGCTGCAGTAGACAAAAAAGGAACTATAATAAGCGACCCCTATATCGACACAGCTACAGGGCTTCCATGTGTAACAGTTGCGGCCCCTGTCTACAATAAGCAGGGAGCAATTACTGGAGCCATAGGAATTGACTTTAACCTTGAGAAGCTTAGCTCTATGGTAGGGAGCTTGAAGCTTAGGGAAACAGGCTTTTTTATTATGACCTCCGCCTCAGGCCAGATTATCCACCATCCAAATGCCGACCTTACAGGTAAAAATCTTGCAGACCTGGATGCTGACCCTCTAATAAAGAATGCCATACTAAAGGCTGAAGCAGGCAATATAAAGTATAGGAATACAGAGGGTAAAAAGGTGTACAGCTATGTTAGTCCTATTGGGACTACAGGCTGGACAATTACTGCGGGCCTGCCTCTTAAGGAGTTTAATGTACAATTTAACAAGGTCTTTTACTCTATGCTGGGAGCTTTTGTAATAGCCATAACCGTAGTCTTTGCCGCTATAGCGACTATTGCCAAGGGGATAGTTCTGCCTATCAAAAAAATAACTGCTGCAGCAAATGAAATTGCTGATGGCAGCCTTAATGTGAATATTGATGCAGCTGGCCAGGACGAGGTAGGTCAACTTGCAGGAGCCCTGACCAGGACTGTAGACCAGCTAAAGAATTACGGGGCCTACATTAGCGAGATTACAAAAAATCTCGAAGCCATGGCTGATGGGGATATGAGAATAGAGCTGAGGGAAGCCTATACAGGAGAATTTGCCCCTATTAGGACGGCCTTTGAGGGTATATCAGACTCTTTGAACGAAGCCTTATACAATATAAACGAATCTGCCAAGCAGGTATCAATAGGCTCAGGCCAAGTGGCATCAGGAGCCCAGGAGCTAGCCTCAGGCTCTACTGAGCAGGCGGCTACTGTCCAGGAGCTTAGTGCAACGGTGACAGAGGTAGCCAGGCAGGCCGAAGACAACTCGGCATATGTAAAGACAACGACCTCCCAGCTTGAAAACTCTGCCAGGATGCTGGGGACAGGCAATGAGCATATGGGAATGCTCCAAGGGGCTATGGGAGAGATAAGCAGCTCTTCAAGCCAGATAGTTCAGATTACCAAGGTAATAGAGGATATAGCCTTCCAAACTAACATCCTGGCCCTAAACGCTGCCATAGAAGCAGCTAGAGCAGGAGCAGCAGGCAGGGGCTTTGCCGTTGTCGCAGATGAAGTAAGGAATCTGGCTGCCAGATCAGCAGAAGCGGCCCATCAAACAGCAGAGCTGATAGAAGCATCTGTTGCCACAGTGGAGAGGGGGTCTAGGATAACAGCCGAAACGGCAGAAATTCTTTATAGGGTAGGCAATGAAACAAACGAAATAGTAAGGAGTATAGGCCAAATAGAGGAAGTATCCGCCAACCAGGCATATGCCCTGACCCAGGTAATGCAAGGCTTGACCCAGGTAACATCAGTAGTTCAGACAAATGCGGCAACCGCTGAGGAAAATTCGGCCTCAAGCGAGGAAATGTCAGCCCAGGCCAGCATGCTCCAGGCAGAGGTTGGGAGATTCAAGCTGGATACAAAGGGCTACAAAAGCCCTGAGGATCGCCGTGAAGCAAGCCCTGAGCCGGCTGTAGAGGCAGGGTCTGCAAGGATCAAAGCCGACAAACACAGGAGCCATGGGGCAGTAAGAACAATAGCTGCCTATGCAGATTCAGAAAAATATTAAAACCAGTAAGTAAAACAAATAAAA
>JBDHVO010000010.1:0-14658 GCA_039809675.1 Proteocatella sp. | reverse complement strand
TCACAAGGAGCTTGGAATACATTGGGACCGGGATGAAAAAATTATACTCAAAAGCTTTGAGACCTATATGGACCAGCTTCTTGAGTACAACTCCCACACAAACCTGACTGCCATAACTGATAAAAAAGATATTTACATAAAGCATTTTGTCGACTCGGCCTCAGCTATTATTGCCTTGCACTATCTGGAGGAAAGCTATGGCTACAGCTTTACTGACAAAAAATACATTGATGTGGGCACTGGTGCAGGCTTTCCCTCGGTGCCAGTAAAGATAATTCTTGAAAAGATAGATCTGACCCTCCTGGATTCTCTTGAAAAAAGAACAAAGTTTTTAAAAAGCCTGGTGGATTCCCTGAATCTTGCAGATGTAAAGATACTTCATAGCAGGGCAGAGGATGCGGCAAGGGAGGAAGAAAAGAGAGAGGCTTATGATATTGTCCTTTCACGGGCGGTGGCCAATCTACCAGTCCTCCTTGAATACTGCCTGCCCTTTATAAAAAAAGGAGGCTATATGATCTGCCTCAAGGGCCCCTCTGTTGATGAAGAAATTCAAAAAAGTGCTAAGGCCCTAAAAATACTGGGAGGGGAAATAGACAAGGTGCTTGATATAAGGATCCCTTTTTCAGATTTAAACCACAAGATCCTTATAATTAAAAAGATTGGGAAAACCGACAAAAGGTATCCAAGAAAGGCCGGAAAGCCCAATAAAGAACCGCTTTCTTAGGACTTATAAAGTGAGGAATAGATGAATAGCTTTTTGGAAATAAAAACAAGCAAAATAAGGGCGGACGAATTTCAGCCAAGAAAAGATTTTGATGATAAGGGCATAATTGAACTCGCAGAATCCATAAAAAAATACGGCCTCCTCCAGCCTATACTTGTAAAGCCAGACAGGCCGGACCTTAACCCTGAAGATTCTGACCAGACCTATACGATTATTGCAGGAGAAAGAAGATTCAGAGCCAGCCTTATAGCAGGCTTTGAAAGTGTGACTGCAAAAATCCGTGTGGCAAACGACGTAAGGGAAGTAGCCCTTATCGAGAATCTCCAGCGTAAGGATTTAAACAAGATTGAAGAAGCCAGGGCCATAAAAGACCTTATGGAAAAAAATTCCTACACTCAGGAGCAGGTGGCAGCTGCCCTATCAAAGAGCAGACCCTATGTAAGCAACGCCCTAAGGCTTCTAAACCTCGAGCCCCAGCTTCAAAAGGCCCTTATTGATGAAAAAATCTCTGATGCCCATGCAAGGGTTCTTGCTGGAGTCAAGGAAGAAAAAGACAGGATAAGACTTTTAAACAGGATCATAAGCGAGAGGATGTCAGTCCGTGAATCTGAGCAGTATAGCAAATACCTGAAAAACAGGCAGGATGTATTTTTAAAGGATGTACTTGAACAACTTGAGGATTTGTTAGATAATAGGGTATATACAAAATCATCCTCCAAGGACAGAGGAGTTCTTTGTATAGAATACAGCTCTGAAGCTGAGCTTGAAAAAATAGTAGAATCGCTTTTATCGGCAAGGTAAGAATCCCTTTTAGGCAGGGATTTAAGCGGAGCCCAGAGACAGGAGGACACATGATATATCTTGACAATGGAGCCACTACATTTCCAAAGCCTGAAAGGGTAATTGAGGAAATGAGCCGTTTTATGAGAGAGACTATGGCAAACCCCGGAAGGTCAGGCCATAAAATGGCAACTGAAACCAACAGGAGGATTCTTGAAACAAGGATAAAGCTGGCAAGGCTAATAGGAGCAGAGAATCCCTTGCAGCTTGCATTTACAAAAAATGCTTCTGAAGCCCTTAATATTGGGATATTGGGCTATCTTGAAAAAGGAGACCATGTAATAACTACATCAATGGAACACAATTCTGTTGCAAGGCCTCTTTACAAGCTCCAGCATGATGAAATTATAGACCTGAGCCTTGTTAAGGGAGACCATGATGGTTTTATAGGTGTAGATGAAATACTTTCGGAGATAAAACCAGAAACATCAATGGTTGTAATGACCCATGCCAGCAATCTCCTAGGCAGTATCAATGACATAAAAACTATAGGCCAAGAGCTTGCCAAAATAAATGAAAAAAGAGAAAATAAAATAGCCTTTATGGTGGACTGTGCCCAGACTCTTGGAAGCATACCTGTAAATGTGACGGATATGCATATAAGCATCCTGGCAGGTGCCGGCCACAAGAGTCTTTATGGCCCAACAGGCACAGGCTTTATATATGTTGATGAGAATACGGATATAAGACCCCTGTATTTTGGTGGAACAGGAAGTCTTTCGGAATCACTTGTCCAGCCAGAGTTTATGCCTGATATGCTAGAAACCGGAACCCTGAATGCTGTTGGGATTGTGGGTCTTGGGGAGGGTATAGACTATATTGAACAAAAGGGTATAGAAAATATCAGAAATCACCAAAGACAAATAGTTTTCTATTGCCTGGCTGCCCTAGAGCAGCTTGAAAATGTAAAAATATATGGAACTAAGGACGAAACAAGAAGGGCTGGAGTAGTTTCCTTTAATATTGGAGACATGGATTCCCAGGAAGTAACTGGTATTTTAAGTGAGAAATATAATATAGCTACTAGAGGGGGAATGCACTGTACCCCTTTGGCTCATGGCAGAATGGGAACCAGCGGCCAGGGGATGGTAAGGGCATCTTTTTCAAGCTTTACAAAAGAATCTGATATTGATAGTCTGGCAGAGGCAGTAAAACAAATAGCTGCAGCCTACGAACAGGAATAAAATGAACGAAAAAGATAAGCAGGACATAAAGGATTCCCAGGCTGAGGCAGGACAAAATGCTTCTCAGGTAGAATCTGATTTTAGTGGAGAAGCTGTAAACCTTGACAAATCAAAAATAGACCAGGTTCTGGACTCCTTTATAAGAGAAAAGGAGCAGGCCCAGGAGAGGGAAAGGCAGAGGCTACTCAATATTGAAAAACAAAAAAGAGCTAAAAAAAGGGCGAGGGTTTTAACCCTTACTGCCTTAGCTCTTTTTGTGCTTGTCCTTATTGCCTCAAATCCGCATACAATAAAATACTATAAAAACTATAAGCAGGCGCAGGTTCCACTGGAGGAGTACACTATAGCCTATAATTATTCTCCGGGGATGAAGATTCTTCCTATGGGAGGCAACCTTGTCATGTACGATTCCAATAACCTGAGACTTTTGAAAAAGGATGGGACAGAGGTTTTCGATATTCCCTTTAATATAGGTAGCTGGGATTTGGCCGCCTCTGATAAGGCAGTTTATCTTTTGGATAAGATTGATAATGTCCTGTATTTTATAAATGAAAGGGGAGAATTTGTTAATAAAGCGGACCTTAACAATATCCCTCACAGATTGTATGCAGGAAGGGGGGGCAATGCTGCCCTGCATTACAAATCAGAAGCTGGAGTTGAAGGAGTAGTGCTTTTTGACAGCAGTGGCAAGGAGCTTGGAGATATCACCTACCCGAAAACAACCCTGACCTTTATACATATCAGCGATGACAACAAAACAACGGTTCATGGTATGCTTAGAACATCTGCAGAGCTTGAAAATAGCGTATACAGGTATTCTGAGCGGGGGAGCCTTATTTTTTCCAGGTCCTATGCAGGAGTTGTCTTTGTCAGACAGTATGAGGATAAATCCTCAGTTGCCTTTATCGATGTAAATGAAGTCAGGTTTTATAACAAGAACACAAATGAGGACAAGGAAAGTGTAAGCTCAATAATTCCTGTTCATCTTATGGCCTTTGACAAAGCAAATGGCAGAATTTATCTTCTTGATAAGAGAAATAAACTAAGAATAATTGATATGGAGGGCAAAATCCTTGAGGAAAGGCATTTTCAGACAGAATATAAGGGTCTTGTAGCCTATAAAGACGATCTTGTCCTGATTGGAGATGACTATATACGGACAAACACGAAGGATATTAAGGCCTCAAGGCCGATAGAGGATGTGTTTATAGTCGGAGATTACCTTGTGGTAGTCACCAAGGGAGAATTAAGGCTTATGAATAAGCTGACTTAGAACATAAATGTTGTGATGGACAAAAAGAAGGTGAGCCCGTGGATAATATAAAAATATACATAGACCAGCTCAACAGCTTTGACTATATTTTTATTATTTTTGCTTTATACCATATGTATTATGGCTTTACAAAGGGCTTTCGGCTAATGGCTTTTGAAACTCTAAAATGGTTCGTTCTCGTGGCAGGACTTTATTTATCTAAGACCCTGCTCTATCCATATTTATTAGAGCAGGAAAAATTTCTCCACTACAGCCTTAGGAAAAATGACTGGTTTTTAAAATCGGCTATGTCCCTTATCAAAAATGATGACCCTATAAAGAATTTACTTTACACAAAAATTGCAGAAAGCATACCCTATGATCAGCTTGTCTTTTATCTTGCCTGCATAGCCTTGATTAGCCTTATTACAAGACTGCTTATATTGGGCACCAGCTGCGGCAGAGAAGGTAGGGGCAGGGCCCTGGGGCTTGTTTTTGGTTTTGTAAAGGCCCTTGTTATTACCTACATTGTAATGGGGATGCTCGCAGGCTTTATGCTTAAGTCAAATCCTACTGGGTTCACAAGGTGGCAGGAAAACTCTTATATATTATCAGCCATTGGATACAAGTGGCAGTGAAAGGAAGCTTTATGAAAAAATTACTTGATGCAAGGAAGCTTGAGTGTCCAAAGCCTATTCTGGAGACACAAAAAATACTGAAGGATGCAATGGTAACAGAGGTTGAGGTTATAGTTGATAATATAACTGCAAGAGAAAACCTGAAAAGATTTGCTGGCTCTGCAGGATTTAGCTATGATGTCAAAGAAAAGGACAAGGATGAGTATGCTATAACCATAAGCAGGTCAGCCTCTGCAGAAGACACGGAGAAAAATAATGTACAGGTAAAGGCTGAAGGGACCACGTATCTTATCTTAAGTGATGAGCTTGGGAAAGGGGACCCGGAGCTTGGAAGAATTTTGATGAAGGGCTTTTTGTATACCCTTACCCAGACAAGCCCTCTGCCAGACAAGCTTATCCTTCTTAATTCTGCCGTCAGGCTATCCACGGTAAATGATGAGACTGTAGACCACCTTAAGGTCCTTGAAAATAGCAATGTTGAAATATATAGCTGTGGTACCTGCCTGAATTTTTATAATTTGGCAGACAGCCTCAGGGTCGGGGTTATAGGAAATATGTATGATGTTGTCGAAGCAATAAGCCAAAAAGAAAATAAAATAAGCGTGGGCTAAAGGCTCCCGCTTATATCTTGAAAAAGCTCTGCCCCAAATAGAGGGGCAGAGCTTTTATTGTAGCGTAATAAGAGGTCTGCTTAATAGGCTATCCAGCCTCCGTCAGCAACCAGGGCAACTCCGTTTACAAAGGAGGACATATCGCTTGCAAGAAAGAGAGCTACCTTTGCAATATCAATAGGATCACCACTTCTTGCGTTGGCGGCTCCACTGGTTGCCTTGGCCATACCAAGAGGGCTTGGGTTTTTGATGTGGCTGCCAATCTCTGTATTTACACCACCAGGACAGATTGCATTACAACGAATATTTTTGTCTGCGTACATATAGGCAGTATTTTTGGTCATTCCAACAAGGGCATGCTTGGATGCTGTGTAGGCAGCTCCTGCTCTTGTCCCCTGGAGACCGGATATGGAGGCAGTATTTATAATAACCCCCCCGCCTTGGTGGAGCATAACGTTTACGGCTGATCTCATAGCACACATTGGCCCATAGACATTAACTTCCATAACCTGTCTATAGATATCATCAGTAAGCTCGCCTACTGGCAGCATCTCATCCATAATACCAGCATTGTTATAAAGAACATCAAGCCTGCCAAATTCCATTACAACATGGTCAATCATGGCCTGGACTTCTTCCTTAACTGTAACATCAAGCTCATAGGGAACAACCCGTCCCTTGTAGGATGCGGTGTCCTTGGCCAGCTGGTCAAGCTTATCCTTGCGCCTGGCGGCTGCTATAACAGTGGCGCCCTCCTGGGCAAAAAGTCTGGCTGTCTCATGGCCGATTCCTGAGCTGGCGCCTGTTACAATAATTATCTTATTTTCAAGTAGCATAAAGTCTCCTTTCAAAATAAAAAGCTTATTATTTTGTTTATACCCCCCAGGTAGTGATTTATTCAAAGACCGGAAAAATGTTGAAATTGGGGTCTTTGGCTTATACAAAAATATCAAATTAAAATTAAATGCAAATTGAACAATCGGATAATACGTTTTAAGGGCGTGAAACCCTTAAAACATAGAGGATTTATGCTTAAAAAATATCGGAGTCCCGCGGTCTTTTTATTGACTATTAGCCTGATTATCGGTATACTATATAATGATAAAGCGAGAAGTGTTACAAAACAATCAAAAAATAATTTTATATTTATTAATAATAATAAAACGTTAAAATATAAGTGCTAATAAGATTGATTACCGGGGCTTGGTATGCTGAGCTAATAGAATTTGAAAAAAGGATTAAACCATGAATAAATATTTTAATGCAGGGGTCTATGATGTTGTAGTTATTGGAGCAGGCCATGCAGGCTGTGAAGCTGCCCTTGCTGCTGCAAGGCTGGGTAAAAATACCCTCCTTATAACTCTGAGTCTTGATACAATAGCCCATATGCCATGTAACCCAGCTATAGGGGGGACGGGCAAGAGCCAGCTTGTAAGAGAGCTGGATGCCTTGGGCGGCCAGATGGGCATTAATATTGACAAGACCTTTATCCAGTCAAGGACTCTCAATGAATCAAAGGGGCCTGCAGTTCAGTCTGTAAGAGCCCAGGCGGATAAGAACCGCTACCACGAAGAGATGAAAAAAACATTGGAGGCCCAAGAAAACCTGACCCTTGTAATGGACGAAGTAACTGAGCTTATCCATGAGAACAAAGTGGTCACAGGGGTCAGAACCTTACAGATGTGCGAGTACTACGCAAAAAAAACCATAATATGTACGGGAGTTTTTCTGGAAGGCAGGATATACATGGGGGAGGTAAACTTTCCGTCCGGTCCAATGGGTCAGCCAAGTGCCCTGTACCTTTCAAAAAGTCTGAGAGACCTGGGGCTTCCTCTTAGAAAATTCAAAACAGGGACTCCTGCCAGGGTTCATGGAGCTACAATGGATTTTTCAAAAATGCAGGTCCAGGAGGGGGATGCAAAAATAGTCCCATTTTCTTACCTTACAGACCAGCTAGATGGCTCAAATCAAGTAAAATGTTATCTTACACGAACAACTGAGACAACTCACGAAATAATAAGAGAAAATATAAACAGGTCAGCAGTCTATGGAGGCATGATAGATTCAAAGGGGCCAAGATACTGTCCATCAATTGAAGATAAGGTGATAAGGTTCCCTGACAAGGCTACCCACCAGTTTTTTGTAGAGCCTGAGGGGCTGAACACTGCAGAATACTATATCCAGGGATTCTCCTCATCCTTTCCCTACGAAATTCAGCTCAAGATGTATCATACTGTGCTAGGGCTTGAAAATGCAAAGCTTATGAGGCCGGCCTATGCCATAGAATACGATTCTGTCGACCCTCTTGTGCTTGAGCCAACATATAAGCTTATGGGGATTGAAAATCTTTATAGCGCCGGCCAGTTTAATGGCACAAGCGGCTATGAGGAGGCTGCTGCCCAAGGGCTTATGGCAGGCATTAATGCCAGTCTCAGCATTGATAATAAGGCTCCCTTTGTTCTTGACCGGGCAACTGCCTACATAGGGGTAATGACGGATGACCTTGTAACCAAGGGAACAAATGAACCCTACAGAATGATGACCTCCAGGGCTGAATACAGGCTGCTCCTGAGACAGGACAATGCTGATCTGAGGCTGACAGAGATGGGCAGGACAGTAGGCCTTGTTGATGATTACAGGTACGAAAAATTTCTCCAAAAAAAACAGGAGCTTGATCTTGAAATGAAAAGGCTCCAAACAGAGAAAATAAAACCAGCAGAAGCCAGGCCTTACCTTGAAGAAAAGGGTCATAGCCCACTCAATAAGACAATAAGCCTTTATGAGTTTTTGAAAAGACCGGAGATAAGCTACGATGTTTTGCTTAAGCTGGGAAAATATGATAAGGCTTTGCCGGCTCAGGTTACAGAACAGTGTGAAATCCAGATAAAATATGAAGGTTATATAAAAAAGCAGATTATGCAGGTAGAATCCTTCTATAAGCTGGAGAAAAGACTGATACCAAAGAACTTTGACTATAAAAGCATATCAGGCCTCAGCCTTGAAGCAAGGCAGAAGCTTGATGAAATAAAGCCTCTTAGCATAGGGCAGGCCAGCAGAATACAGGGAGTCTCTCCTGCTGATATATCAGTCCTTCTTATAGCCCTGCAGGCCTACAACAGGGACAAGACCCCGACTATGGCCGAGTACGAGGAAGGATGCAGGGGTGGCCTTTAGGCGCAAAACTAAAATATAAAACCTGGAGGAAGCAGTGGATATAAAAGACAAGAGCGAGGGAAAAAACACTCACGAAATATATGATAGTCAAGACATGCTCATAGCGGAGGGAGTCCTGGATTATGTAGGCAGTAAAATATCCGTATTTACTGTGTACGGAATTTTCCACAAGGAAAAAATGAGAGGGGCAGTTAGAATCGAATCCAAGCTCATCTATGAGGAGGTTTACAGTGCCAAGGTTGAAGGAATCGAGGGAAACAGGGTTATGCTTGATTCCCTGAGAAATATAAGCTCAGATTTAAGGCAGGACCTCAAGGTAGAATACAGGGGCAAAATTAAAATAATATATACTGAGGCTGATAATAAGGGGCAAAAGCTACGAAGTACAGCAGATGCCCAGATGGAAAACCTCAGCGGCGGAGGCGTCGGTTTTGTTGCCGATAAGGTTTTTGAAGTAGGCCAGGAGCTTCATATGAAGACCCTGCTCCCAGATTTATTTTTTGAGGTTCCAATAAAAGTTTTGAGAAGAGAGAGCTTTGGCCGATTATACAGATACGGGTGCAAATTCAACAATATTTCAAGGGTAGAAGAAAGCAGCGTCCGCAAGGTTGTTTATAAGCTTCAAATTGACAATAGAAACTATTTAAAAGCCAAGGAAGGCAAATTTGATTAGGAGAAGAAATGAAAAGTATTTTTAGCAATTCAATCAGGATGACTGAAAAAACCTTGGATTTTTTATGGAAGAGGCAGGAGGCTATATCAGAAAATATTGCAAATGACAGTACGCCAGGCTACAGGGCAAAGGTAGTCAGCTTTGAGGACAACCTAAAAAAAAGCCTTAGCTCCCTTGGCCCAAAGAGCAAAAAAGAAGATTATAGGGAGGCCTTGGAGAGCTTCAAAATGGAAATAAAAGAAAACAATTCCGGCTCCAACAGGCTGGATGGTAACAATGTAAGCCTGGACTCAGAATTTGTTGAGCAGGCCAGGACTGGCCTTCAGTACCAGTATGCTATAAGGGCAGTAAATGACGAGCTTATGAAGCTTAGAAGTGTTGTAAGGGGACAATAAAATGAATGAAATGTTTATAAATCAGATAAAAGCGGCAGACTCTTCAGGGCTTTCAGCACAAAGCAAAAAGGCTCTGCCAGAGGATAATATGTTTAGCGATATCCTAAACAATGTTATTGAAAACGTAAAGGAAACCGATGCTGAGCTTACAAGGCAGCAGTACCTTCTTGCAGCTGGGGAGATAGAGGACCCCCATACAGTGACTATTGCTGCTACCAAGGCCCAGATATCTGTTGACCTTATGGTCCAGCTTAGAAACAGGGCTATGGAATCCTACAATGAAATTATGAGAATTAACCTGTAATGAACGACTTTCTAAAGCAAAAAGGGGCACCCTGGTTATATGGAAAAAATTAAACAATCTTATCAAAGAACAAAGGCTGTAGCAGGAAACATTAGTCCTAAAAAAAGAAACCTGATAATAGGGATAGCAGTGTTAATTGTTGCTATTTCAATAGGTTCAGCCCTTATGCTGAACAAGGTAAAGTACAATGTGCTTTTCACAGGCCTTAATGATAAAGAAGGTAGTGAAATAATAGCCAAGCTTCAGGAGAAAGGCATTGGCTATAAATATGAGGATGGGGGCACGGTTCTAGTTGACTCCGCTGTGGAGGAACAAATAAGGGCAGAGCTTGTGTATGAGGGCTACCCAAAGAGCGGCTTTACATACGATGTATTTAAAAATAATATAAGCCTTATGACCACAGACTTTGAAAAAATAAAATATGAGCTCTTTGAGCTCCAGGACAGGATAGGGGCAACTATAAGGCTCTTTGACGGGGTTAAGGATGCAAAGGTAACCATAGCCCTTGGAGAAGAAAGACGGTATGTGCTTGATGCCAACCAAAAAACAGATGCCAAGGCTTCCATTGTGGTTATTATGGAGGACGGGGGTTCTCCCACCCAAAAGCAGGTGCAGGGAATCCAGCACCTGGTGGCAAAGAGTATTCCAAACCTTAACCTTGAGAACATAGCAGTTATTGATGGAGAAGGAAAAGAAATATCTCTTGCTGATGGAGGCCAATCAGAAATAGGAAGGCTTAAAACAGAGCTGGAAAACGAAATTGAAAAATCCGTCCAGGCAAAGGTTGAAAAAGTCCTAATGCCCTTTTACGGAGCAGAGAATGTAAAGGTATCCGTAAAAGCAACTCTTGACATGAACAAGAAAATCAGGGAAACCATAAACTATAATTTTCCTGAGCTGAAAACGCGTAAGGTTGAGGAGGTTGAGGGGGGCGACCCTATTATAACCGAAGAAAGCACCCCTGCAAGGGGAATACCCTCAAAGGAATCAATCAATCAGGAATTTGCCCGTGACGGCGAAGGAACGCCAGAAGGCGTTGCAGGAACTGAGACCAACTCTGATATATCCATCTATGGACCAATGGAGGCAAAGGGCGACGAAAACTACATTATAAACCAAAACGACATTGAATACCTTGTTAACCAGATAAAGGAGCAAACCCAGATTGACGCTGGTATGCTGGAGGATCTTAGGCTGTCTATATCCTTAAACAATACTAATGGACCTGGTCTTTCAAAGGAAGAGGTAATAGACCTTGCCGGAAATGCAGCGGGAATTTCCAAGGATAAGCACGAAAAACAGGTCAGTGTTGTAACTGGAGCCTTTTTCAATCCTGAGGAGCCGCCTGAGCCAAGTCAGGAGCCGAATCTTCTTGACCAATATAGAATCTGGATAATAGGGGCAGTGATTGCCTTTGTCCTGGCAGTTCTAATTACAATAATCACCTTTATTATCCTTAGAAAAAAGAAAAAGAAAAAGCTTGAGAGCCTCAGGGTGGCAATGCCAAAATCAGAAGCAAGGACAAGAGCTGCTAAGGAAGAGCCTACCATAGAGCTGCCTCAGGAAATAATACCGATTAAGAATGAAAAGTCAGTTGAATTAAGAAACCAGATTAGGGATTTTGCCAGCAACAATCCTGAAATTTCGGCCCAGCTTATAAAGTCATGGCTGAGAGGGGAGGGGGCAGATGAGTAAGCTTAGTCCGCAGGAAAAGGCTGCAGCTGTGATTATATCGATGGGGGCAGAAAAAGCCTCCCAGGTCTATAAGTATATGTCTGAGGATGATATTGAACAGCTGACAATCGAAATAGCAAAGCTGGGCTATGTATCTGTAGAGGATACAGAGGATGCCCTGGATGGTTTTTACAAAATGTGCCTGACCCAAAAGGTAGTTACAGAGGGAGGCCTTGAATATGCAAGGTCGGTCCTTGAAGAAGCCTTTGACCAAAAAACAGCAGATGAGCTTTTGCAAAAAGCTACAAAAAATATTAAAGTAAAATCATTTGATTATATAAGAAAAACTGACAATAAAAATTTGTTTTCAGTGCTGCAAAACGAACGTCCCCAGGTTATAGCCCTGGTTCTGTCATATGTAGATCCTGTAAGCACAGCCTCAGTTATTCAGGATTTAAGTGAAGACAAAAAAATAGAGGTAATAGAAAGAATTGCAAAAATGGAGAGTGCATCTCCAGAGGCTGTCAAAATAGTTGAAGCGGAGCTGAAAAAGAGGTTCTCATCTGTTCTTACTGCAGATTACGCAAGGATAGGCGGAATAGACTATATTGCTGATGTAATGAATAATGTTGATAGGACTAATGAAAGGCTTATCTTTGACCTCTTAGGGGAAAAAGACCAAGAGCTTGCAGACACTATCAGAAAGAAAATGTTCGTATTTGAGGATATTATCAACCTGGATGCAAGGTCTGTACAAATATTTGTTCGCGAATGCGAGGTCAAGGACCTTGTTTACTCTCTTAAGGGCTCAGCGAGTCCAGAGGTTAATGCCCTTATCTTTGCCAATATGTCCAGCAGGATGGCAGAAAACATCAAGGATGAGCTTGAGATTACTACAAACCTGAGACTAAAGGATGTTGAAGAGGCACAAACAAGGATAGTAGCAACAATCAGAAGGCTGGAGGAGGAAGGACAAATTGTAATTTCCAAGGGTGGAAAGGATGATATAATTGTTTAATCTTATCAAAAAAGCAGCTGCAGGAGGCCATAAAATCCAGCAAGATACTGGAGGTGTCCTTGAAGACTTTTCCGACGAATTCGAAAGACAGGTTGAAAAAGCAAGACAAGCAGAGACAGCTGTCAAATCCGCAGCTGGGGCTGCAGATTTGATACAGAGTCAGGAAGAGCTGAGGAAGCTGGATGAATATGACCTTGATGAGCTAAGGCAGGAAAAACGCAAGCTTCTGCAAAACATCAAGGAGCTGGAGCAAAAAGCCGAGGATATAATTGCCCATGCCAATAATTCGGCAAAGGATGTAGAGCTCGAAGCAAAAAAAAGAGGCAGGGCAGAGGGCTTTGAAAAGGGTCAGGGAGAGGGCTTTGAAAAGGGCTACAGAGAAGCCCTTGAAGAAGGTCTGAGGCAGATAAAAAAAGAAAATGGGGATATGCTCCAGGATTTAAAAAGAGTTGTAACAGAAACTGAAAAAAATAAAGAAGAAATCCTTAAAAAATACCAGGAGGACCTTAAGGACATCGCTATTGCCATAGGAGAAAAGGTTGTCCATGTAAGTCTGAAATCCAGCGGAGATATCATAAAGCGGATGATCCTGTCAGCTACTGAAGGGATGACAAGCCTTAAATGGGCAAAAATTTATATTGCAGAAACAGATTCCCAGGTGCTTGTAAAAGGAGACAGTAATCTTATTGATGGGATCTCAAAGCTATCAGACAATATAAAGGTTATTGTTATCCCTGATGAGGAGCCGGGCACCTGTATAATAGAGATGCCTGACAAGGTCCTGGATGCAAGTGCCAAAACCCAGATTGAAAATATTAGAGATATACTAAGCTCTGCGAGAAGGTAGAATATGCTTAAAGAACTGCCAAAGCTGATAGCTAACACAGACACAATCAGCCATATAGGAAAAATAGAAAATATTGTAGGAATGACTATTGAAGCCTCCGGAGATAAAGCAACCATAGGTGATATAGAGGTGATTTACTCGGAGTCCTCAAACCGCCACATACCAGCGGAGGTCGTCGGCTTCAAGGACAACAAAATCCTCCTTATGCCCTATGAGAGCATTAGCGGGATTTCTGCAGGGAGCTTTATTAGAAACACGGGCAACAGGCTTAAGATACCTGTTGGAAATGATCTGGTGGGCAAGGTTATAGATGCTCTTGGCAATCCCATTGATGAAGGAGTTACCATAAAGGCAGATGACTTCCTTTATGTTGACAGTAAATATACAAACCCCATGAACAGGCCGCCAATTGAAGAAACCCTGGAATTTGGTGTAAAAGCTATAGATGGGGTCCTAACTGTGGGAAAAGGCCAGAGGATAGGGATATTTGCCGGCTCGGGAGTCGGAAAAAGTACCCTCCTTGGCATGATAGCAAGAAATGTAAAGGCAGACATAAATGTAATTGCCCTTGTAGGTGAGAGGGGGCGTGAGGTCAGGGAATTTATCGAAAAAGACCTGGGCGAGGAAGGTCTGAAAAGGTCTGTCCTTGTAGTAGCAACATCTGACCAGCCTGCCATGCTGAGGCTTAAATGCCCCATGGTGGCTACTGCCATAGCAGAATACTTCAAGGACCAGGGCAAGGATGTCCTCCTCATGATGGACTCCTTAACAAGGTTTGCCATGGCCCAAAGAGAGGTTGGTCTTGCTATAGGGGAACCGCCTATTGCAAGGGGATATACCCCGTCAATCTATGCTGAAATGCCCAAGCTCCTTGAAAGGACCGGAAGGTTTAAGGAGGGCTCTATAACAGGAGTCTATACAGTCCTTGTTGAAGGGGACGACACCAATGAGCCCATAGCCGATATAGTAAGGGGAATTCTTGACGGTCACATAGTCCTTACAAGAAGACTGGCCAATGAAAACCATTTTCCTGCCATAGATATAAATGCCAGTATTTCAAGGCTTATGAACAATATTGCAGAGCCTGATCACAAGGCTCTGGCCGCCAAGCTAAGGGATGTATCCTCAATTTATGATAAAAACCTTGACCTTATATCAATTGGGGCCTACAAGCCGGGCACAAACCCTGTTCTTGACAATGCAATTTCCAAGATAGACAGGGTCAACAGCTTCCTTAAGCAGGGCATAAGTGAAAGCTTCACTATGGAAGAAACTGTAAGTCTACTCCATGATATATTTGATAATTAGCTTTAACTATCAAATC
>JBDHVO010000009.1:0-15306 GCA_039809675.1 Proteocatella sp. | reverse complement strand
CCTTAGGCCAATTCCTTATATTTTTTTGGCATTGGTCTTGCTACCATATAGATTAGGCCAATAAGGCCTATAAAGGCTATGCCTGTCCAAGGGCCAAAGCCGTTTCCTGTTGCAAAGAGTCCTATCTGGTAGACTATAAGGGCCAAGAGATAGGCCAGGCCTGTCTGGTAGAAGAGGGCAAAGAAGGTCCATCTGCCTCCGCCCATTTCTCTACTTATGGCTCCTACTGAGGCAAAGCAAGGTACACAGATTAGGTTGAATATAAGGAAGGAGTAGGCGCTGAGCTGGGTGAAGCTCTGTCTCAGGGTTGACCAGATTTCTATTCCTTCTTCTGATACCTCGGCAAAGCCATAGAGGACTCCAAAGGTTCCTACTATGTTTTCCTTGGCTATAAGGCCTGTGATGGTGGCTACTGCCGCCCTCCAGTCTCCCCAGCCCAGAGGTGAAAATACCGGGGCTATGACCATTCCAAGGCTGGCAAGTATTGATTCTCCTGCGTCTACCATCTCAAGGTTCCAGGCAAAGTTGCTCATAAACCACACTATTACAGAGGCCAAAAAGATTATGGTGGAGGCCTTGTGGATGAAGTGCTTAACCCTGTCCCAGGTGTGGATAAGGAGGCCCTTCACAGCGGGCATATGGTAGTCAGGTAGCTCCATTATAAAGGAGGCTACGTCTCCTGCCAGGATTTTGGTCTTTTTTAGCATAAGGGCTGACATTATTACTGTGGCTATCCCCAAAAAGTACATAGAAGGGGCAACCCAGGCTTCATCCGGGAACATGGCTCCTGCAATCAGGGCGATTACAGGGAGCTTGGCTCCGCAGGGGATAAAGGAGGTTGTTATTACTGTTATTTTTCTGTCTCTTTCGTTTTCGATGGTTCTTGATGACATGATGGCCGGCACTGAGCACCCTGTCCCTATTAAAAGGGGGATAAAGGACTTGCCTGAGAGGCCAAAGCGTCTAAAGACCTTGTCCATTATAAAGGCTACCCTGGCCATGTAGCCAGAGTCTTCGAGGATTGCCAGCATAAAAAAGAGCATGGCCATCTGGGGCAAAAAGCCCAGTACTGCTCCTACTCCCGCTATGATTCCGTCCAGGACAAGGGCGCTCATCCAAGGGGCTACCTGCAGGCTGTCCAGCAGGGATTGGGCGGCCGATGGCACTATGTCTCCAAAGAGGACGTCGTTTACCCAGTCTGTCCCCATGGTCCCAATCGTGGATATGGATACATAGTAGACAGTGAAGATTACAAGGGCAAAGATTGGAAAGCCAAGGTACTTGCTGGTTACTATCCTGTCTATCTTGTCCGAAGGGGACAGGTCGGTCAGGGCTGATCTTTTTACGGTTTCTTTTATTATCTGGCTGATAAATTTGTATCTTTGACTGGCTATGATGCTTTCAATGTCATCTCCGTGGGTTTTTTCTATTTCTTTTCGGAGGCTGTCAAAGGTTTTTTGCTGGTCTTCATTTATTTTTATGTTTTTGTAGGCCGTCTGGTCATTTTCAAGGATTTTTATAGAGTAGTATCTTTTGTTGTGGTCGTTTGTATAGGCCCTTATCTCTCCCTCTATAAGGCTAAGGGCTTCTTCAAGGTCAGGGGCGTATTTTACAGCCTTTTTGGGGTAGCTTTTGTCCTGGGCAGCCTGATTTGCTATGTCTACAAGCTCCTTTGTCCCCCTGCCCTTGGTGGCAGCTGTTGATATTACAGGCACTCCCAAGAGGTCTGATAATTTTTCTATGTTTATTTTGGAGCCTGATTTTTCGAGGAGGTCAGCCATATTAAGGGCTATAACCGTTGGAGACCCCATTTCAAGAAGCTGGGTGGTCAGATAGAGGTTTCTTTCAAGGTTGGTGCTGTCTATGATGTTTATTATTCCGTCGGGAGAGTCCTCCATTATAAATGTCCTCGAAACTCTTTCTTCGGGAGTATACGGGGACATTGCATAGATACCTGGTATATCAACAAGATTTATATCTTTGTTTGTTTTTATTTTGCCTTCTTTTTTGTCAACGGTTACTCCCGGCCAGTTGCCCACATAGTGGGTTGACCCTGTAAGCTCGTTGAAGAGGCTGGTTTTTCCGCTGTTGGGATTGCCAACAAGACCTAGTTTTATATTCAAGCTGCCTCCTAAAGTATTATTCTGTCTGCTATGCTCTGGTTCAGGGCCACTCTGGAGCCCTTGATGTTTACTATTACATTACCCATAAGCTCGTTTATAACTGCAACCTCTTCTCCCTCAACAAAGCCAAGGTTTCTAAGGTGCTTCTTGATGCTGTCTTTCCCATCTATTTTACTTATAGTCCCTGTTTGACCTACTTTTAGATTTGATAATGGCATAAGCTTTCTCCCTCTCAAAATATAGTGTTTTCCAATCCCTTGTCTTGTATGTAGTGCCTGTTTGACTTTTGTCAAGGGCAGTTAGGATTATCTAACCCAAGTATACATTAGGCAAGGCTAACCTGTCAAGATGTTTTGAAAATATATTCGAGTATTTTGCTGGGAATAAAAATACAGGATAAGCTCCCCTTCTCATTTGCAAGGTTGCGGTTCACATGTTTTGATTCTGTGGTATAATATTAGGGTTATTATTTATTTTTGAATTTTTTTGTTTAATAATAGAGGAGATTCTATGGTTGAAATTTTGAAGATAGTTTTTCTTGGTCTTGTGGAGGGGATTACTGAGTGGCTGCCTATCAGCTCTACTGGCCATATGATTCTTGTGGACGAGTTTATAAAGCTGGGGGCTTCTCCTGCCTTCAAGGAGATGTTTTTTGTTGTTATCCAGCTGGGGGCTATTATGGCAGTTGTTGTCCTTTACTGGGACAAGCTTTTTCCTTTTACAAAAAAGGTCCTTATAAAAAAAGCTGCCAGCAGGGATAAGGCTCTGCCGGCCAAAAAGCTTAAATGGGTCTGTGACAGGGAGGCCCTTGTTCTTTGGAGGAAGGTCCTGCTTGCCTCCCTGCCTGCAGCTATTATAGGTCTTCCTCTTGATGATTGGCTGGACAGGGTCTTTTACAATTACATAACTGTTGCCCTTATGCTGGTTATTTACGGGGTTTTGTTTATTTATGTTGAGAACAGAAATTCGACCAAAAGGGCCAGGGTTCATTCTCTTGCTGAGCTTAGCCTGAGGGATGCGGTTGTTATCGGCTTTTTTCAGGTCCTGGCCCTGATACCGGGGACCTCCAGGTCTGGGGCTACGATTGTCGGGGGGATGCTAAACGGAGTTGCAAGGACAGTTGTTGCTGAGTTTACTTTTTTCCTTGCCATTCCTGTTATGTTTGGGGCCAGCCTTTTGAAGCTGATTAAGTTTGGGTTTGCTTTTACTGGCCTTGAGGCCTTTTACCTCCTCCTTGGTATGGGGGTTGCTTTTATAGTGTCTATCTGGGCCATAAGGTTTTTGATGGCCTACATCAAGAACAATGATTTTAAGGCCTTTGGCTATTACAGAATCGGTCTGGGCCTCCTTGTTCTTGGCTTTTACCTTTTAAAATAGCTACTTGTCTTCTAGCGGAAAGGATTTATATGTCTAGCAAATACAAAATTCTTATACTTACCCTTATAGTCAGCGGTGGCTTTCTTGCCAGGGATACGGTGATGATTTCTGGCCCTCTTGATATGATGCCTACCTACCTTGCTTTTTTCTCTTCCCTGATTCTGGCTTTTTTTCTGGTGATTCTTACAGAAAACAAAAAAAACCACAACCACACAAGGCCGGCCCTTGCAGCTGTTAGTTTTCTGGTGGCCCTTATGAGTGTTTTTTGTGCTTATTTTTTGAATCCTGCTTCTTACAGGGAGGCGGCCTTCCCTTTAGCCCTAAGAAATAATGCAGAGTCCTTTATAGGCAATATCAGTAACTTTGGCTTTCTTATTATTCTTTTTGCTATTTTGTTTGGCTTTTTGGCAGGGTCTGATAAAAACCTCAGAACTACCTACAGCTACAAGTCCAGCAAGCATATTTCTTCAAGTCGGGTACCCCACAAGAAAAAGGGCCACAAAAGATAAAAAACCATACGGATATTTCGTATGGTTTTTTCCTGCTAACCTATGGCAAAGCCAATCCTGCATTCACATACAAGGGTTTCGCCCACATAGGCCCTGCCTTCGCCATAGCCCATGTTTCTTCTTATTTTGTCCATCTGGATTTCCAGTCTCAGGGTGTCGCCAGGGACTACCTTGCCCCTAAACCTGGCTTTTTCTATGCCTGTAAAGTAGGCTATTTTGCCTTTGTATTCGTCCATGGAAAGAACTCCCACTGCTCCTGTCTGGGCCAAGGCTTCTATTATGAGGACTCCCGGCATTACGGGCTCCTGGGGGAAGTGGCCTAAGAAGAAGGGCTCGTTCATGGTTACGTTTTTTATGGCTGTTACCCTGCTGTGGTCCTCGTTTATTTCTGTTACCCTGTCAATAAGGAGAAAGGGAGGCCTGTGAGGGATTATTGCCATTATTTCTTTTATATTGAGTTCCATATTTCTCCTAGTACATTCCGCCGTTTACAGATATTACCTGGCCTGTTATATAGGTTGCCTTGTCTGATACAAGGAAGGCTATAAGGTCTGCTACGTCCCTGGTTTCGCCTATCCTGCCAAGAGGAATTGTCGCTATCATGGCGTTTCTTTCGGCCTCTGGGATGGCGTCTGTCATTTCGGTCTTTATAAAGCCCGGCGCTACTGCGTTTACCCTGATGTTGTACATGGCCAGCTCCTTGGCTGCTGTTTTGGTAAAGGAGTTTACGGCCCCCTTGGAGGCTGAGTAGTTGGCCTGACCGATGTTGCCGCTAAGACTCACAACGGATGACAGGTTTACTATGGAACCTTTTTTTTGCTTCATCATTACTCTTGCTACTGTCTTTGTGCAGTTGAAGGTGCCAAGGGTATTGACCCTTAAAACCTTTTCAAAGTCCTCAGGGTTCATCCTTAGGAGGAGCTTGTCATTTGTTATGCCTGCATTGTTTACAAGGGCGTCTATTGTTCCAAAGCTATCTACTGCTGTTTTTACCATGTCCTTTACGGCATCAAAGTCTGCTACGTCGCAGGCAAGAGCCAGGGCCCTTTGTCCGAGGTTTTCTATTTCTTTTATAAGGGGACTCAGGTCGCTTTGGGGATTCTGGTAGACAAGGACTAGATTGTTGCCAGCCTCCGCAAGAGTCAGGGCAGTATCCCTGCCTATGCCTCTTGAAGCTCCAGTTACAATTATACAGCCCATTTTTCGTCTCCTTTTTGCTCCTCGATAAAGGCCTCAAGGTCTTCAAGGCTTGCAAGGGTAACTACTTTTACGTTTTTGTCGATTTTTTTGATAAGGGCGGCCACTGTTTTGCCTGGGTATACTTCAACAAAGGTGTCTACTCCGTCTTCTATCATAGCCTTTATGCTCTCTACCCATCTTACAGGGTTTGATACCTGGCTTTCAAGAAGGTCAATTATAGGGGCCTTCACGCAAAGGTCATGGCCTGCAAAGTCCATTTTTTTGCCTATAGTGTTTGGGTAATAGTCTGCAAAGGGTCTTACAATATTGGCGTCCTCAAGGTAGGATCTTAGTTTTTCTCCTGCTCCCTTTAGCATATTTGTGTGGAAGGGGGCACTTACGTTAAGCATTTTTGTCATTCTTGCTCCGGCTTCCTTTAGCAGGGCCTGAGCTTCGTCTAATAGCTCTATTTCTCCTCCTACAACAGTTTGGTCTGTTGCGTTGAAGTTTGAGCAAGAGATTGTTCCATGCTCTCTAAGAGGGGCTATTACTTCTTCTATTTTTTCGCTGGAAAGTCCAACAACTGCCAGAAGGCCGCCTTTGCCTGATGGTACTTCGTTTTGCATTAACAGGCCTCTGGTTCTTACAAGAGATACGGCTTCTTCCAGGGAGATAGCCTCTGATGCCACAAGGGCTGAGTATTCTCCCAGGCTTAGGCCTGCAACGGCAGCTGGCTCGATACCCTGGCTTTTTAAAACCTCTGTCATGGCTACGGAAACCGTAAGTATGGCCGGCTGGGTATTTTCTGTAAGGCTGAGCTCCTCCATGCTTCCTGCGAAGCAAAGCTCTTCAATGTCCATTTTTAGAGATTTTGATGCTCTGCTAAATACTTCTCTTGCTACCTCGTAGTTTTCATATATATCTTTACCCATTCCAGGAGCCTGACAGCCCTGGCCAGGGTATACAAATGCCAATTTACTCATTTTTTACTCTCCTATTATTCCTTTAATAATGTTTAGTACGCTGTCCCTGCATTTTACAAGGCCTGCAATCTGGCCGCTCATAACAGAGCCACGGTCCATATCTCCTTCAGCCACTGCCTTTCGCATACTGCCCTTGGTTATATCTTCAAAGTGGTCCAGTTTTTCTTTTAGAGGCATATCGCCCATTTCTACTTCTTTAAGCTGACGGGCAAATTTGTTTTTGATTATCCTTACCGGGTGACCTGTTATCCTGCCTGTTACAACAGAGTCTGTGTCACCGGCTGATATTATCCTGTCCTTGTAGGATTCGGGGATTTCACATTCATGGGCAACAAGGAAGGCTGTACCTACCTGAACTCCGCTGGCTCCAAGGGCAAGGGCTGCCTTGTAGCCCCTGTTGTCTGCTATCCCTCCTGCTGCTATTACAGGAATCTTTACGGCGTCTACTACCTGGGGTACCAGAGCCATGGTTGTAAGCTCGCCTACGTGGCCACCGGCTTCTGTGCCTTCTGCAATTACTGCATCAGCTCCCAGCCTTTCCATTCTTTTGGCCAGGGCCACTGAAGGAACCACCGGAATTACAATAACCCCCGCATTTTTCCATTTTTCCATGTACTTGCCTGGATTTCCAGCTCCTGTAACGACAATCTTAATGTCTTCTTCGATTACAAGGTCTGCCAGCTCCTCTGCGTGGGGGTTCATCAGCATTATATTCAGGGCAAAGGGCTTGTCAGTAAGCTCCTTTATCTTTTTTATTTCTTCTCTTGCCTGGTCCTTGGTGAGGTTGCCGCCGGCAAAGACTCCGAGTCCTCCGGCGTTGCTTACACCTGCAACCAAGGAGCTATGGGATATCCATGCCATAGCTCCCTGCAAAAGGGGATATTTTATTCCTAATAAATTATTAATCATATTTTTCCTTTTGTTTGTCTTTAATACTTCTTAAAGATTATGCAAGCATTGTGGCCACCGAATCCAAGGGAATTGGACAGGGCGTATTCAATGTCTTTATTTACTGATTTGTTTACTACATAGTTCAGGTCACATTCCGGGTCCATGGTTTTGTAGTTGATTGTCGGAGGAATCTGTCCTGTTTTCAGGGCCATTATTCCTGCTATAGCCTCCACAGCTCCTGCTGCCCCCAGCATATGACCAGTCATGGACTTGGTGGAGCTTATCAAAAGGTCCTTTGCATGGTCTCCAAATGTCTGTTTTATGGCAAAGGTTTCGCCCTTGTCATTAAAGGGGGTACTGGTTCCGTGGGCATTTATGTACCCGATTTGGTCAGGTGCAAGACCTGCTGATTTCAGGGCTCTTTTCATAGCAAGGATGGCTCCCCTTGATTCAGGATCCGGGCTTGTTATGTGGTAGGCGTCTGCACTTTGGCCATAGCCTACAAGCTCTGCATATATTTTTGCCCCTCTTGCAAGGGCGTGGTCTAGCTCTTCAAGCACCAGGACTGCAGATCCTTCTCCCATTACAAAGCCTGATCTCTCAAGGTCAAATGGAATGGATGCCCTGTCCTTGTCTTCGCTTTCGCAAAGGGCCTTCATGTTGGCAAAGCCTGCAATAGCTGATTTTGTTATGCTGGCTTCTGTCCCACCTGCAAGGGCTATTGTTACATCACCTGTGCGGATATGGTTGAAGGCGCAGCCTATGGCGTCAGTCCCTGTGGCACAAGCGGTTACAGGTGCATAGCAGGGTCCCTTCAGGCCTAATTCCATGGATACATGGGCAGTTGCCATATTGGCTATGCTGGCCGGGATAAAGAAGGGGGATATCCTTGAAGGACCTGATTTTGCCATTTTTGTGATTTGTTCTTCTATTGTTATAAGGCCACCTATGCCTGAGCCTACTATGGTGGCTGTGTTTTCCTTGTGGTCTTCCTCTGATTCAAAGGCTCCCAGCCCTGAATCCTCATAAGCCATATAAGCTGCTGCAATAGCGTACTGGGAAAATTTGTCCATTCTTTTTGCAGCCTTAGGGTCGATATACTTTGATATATCAAAGTTCTTCAGCTCTGCCGCCAGGGTGATTTTTGTGTCAGCAGAATCGAAGGCGGTTATCTTATCGATACCGTTTTTCCCCTTTATTAATGCCTCCCAGGTCTCTTCTGCTGTGTTTCCAACTGGGGAAACGCAGCCCATACCTGTAACAACAACTCTTTTCATATTAACTCCTAAGCAAGCTTTGATTCGATATAAGCTACAACCTCTGCAACTGTTTTGATTCCTGCAGCGTCCTCATCCGGGATTTCTACTTCAAACTCGTCTTCAAGACCCATTATGATTTCTACCATGTCAAGGGAATCTGCTCCAAGATCTTCTCTGATTACGCTCTCTGCTGTGATTTCTGCCTCGTCCTTGCTTAACTTATCTGCTAATACTGCTACTACTCTTTCTAACATTTTAAATTCTCCTTTTTCTTTTTTAATTTAATATATTTTTTGTACCGTTTTACCGGGTGATAACTTTTTATATTTCTACAAGGACACTGCCCCAGGTAAGCCCTGCCCCAAAGCCTGCCATAATGATTTTGTCGCCTTTTTTCAACAGGCCTTTTTTGTTCATTTCATCAAGGGCGATTGGGATGCTGGCTGCTGATGTGTTGCCAACCTGGCTGATGTTCATGTAAAACTTGTCTATGTCTATTTTCATGGTCTTGGCCACTGACTGAACTATTCTCATGTTTGCCTGGTGGGGTACAATCCATGCTATGTCGTCTGGCGACAAGGAATTTCTTTCCATCAGGGTCTTTATACAGTCCTCCAAAGCGGAAACTGCAAATTTGTAGACCTCCTTGCCATCCATTGTCAGGAGGGCCTGGTTTTGCTTTTCTCTCACAGGAGGAAAGCTTTCAAGATGCCTGGTGGTGTTTAGGGTTATAGACAGCTTTTCATCAAAGGTGGCGTTTAGGTAAAAGTCCTTGAAGTTGTCTATATTTTGCTCGTTTATTATGGCTGCCCCGCTACCGTCTCCAAAGAGGATGCAAGACCCTCTGTCTTCGTAGTTCATAACCTTGCTGAATACCTCAGCCCCTATTATAAGGGCGTTTTTTGCAAGCCCTGCCTTTATCATGGAGTAGGCCACAGACAGGGCGTATACAAAGCCGCTGCATGCTGCTACCAGGTCGAAGGCTATGGCGTTTTTTATGCCCAGGCTGCCCTGAATGTAGCTGGCTGCTGATGGGGCTGTGCTGTCTGCTGTTATTGATGCCAGTATGATAAGATCTATATCCTCAGGGGCAAGGCCTGATGATTCCAGGGCTGCCCTGGCAGCCTTTGCTCCTATTTCGGCTACTCCCTCTGAAAGGGCTACATATCTTTTTTCTATTCCTGTGCGCTGGGTGATCCAGTCGTCACTCGTATCTATGAAGCCTGACAAGAGATTGTTGTCAGCTACAAATGGCGGAAGATAGCTTCCTGTAGAAATAAAACCCATTACTTTCTCCTTTGAAAATCATAATCCCCATAATATATGAAGAGGGGTTTTTTGTCAACACCTTATACAAAAAAACCACAGAGCCATTGGTAAATCTGAGTTTCGTAATACACAGCCCCAATTATTGTGCAGGAAAAGGCTTTCATGGTATTATTGGACAAATTTGCCGCAAATGTCGGAAGTGGGTGGTGGTTAGGTGAAAGGTGAAAGGTAAAAGGTAAAAGGTGAAATAGAAATAGTAAATAGTTGGGCGGAGGTTTTTCTATTGACATCGTCATTGTGTTATTGTACTATGTGAATAGAACAGATTAGGAGGAGATTATGGGATGGAATTTTGACCAGAACAGGCCTATTTATCTGCAGATTATCAGCCATATCAAGGCTATGATTTTGTCAGGCGAATGCAGGCCCGGGGATAAGATAGAGTCTGTCAGGGAATTTGCCGCTATGGCAGGGGTAAACCCCAATACTATGCAAAAGGCTCTCCAGGAGATGGAAGGCCTTGGCCTTATAGTTACCCAGCGGACCTCTGGAAGATTTATTACAGAGGATGACAGCAAGATAAGAGATTTGAGGGAGCAATTTGCCCTTGATAAGACCCAGGCCTATGTAAAAAGCCTTGAAAAGCTTGGCTATAGCCCCGAGGCCATAAGGGATTTTGTCACAAATTATTACAAAAAGCAGTCCAAGGCCATAGGAAGCCTCGAAGACCTGCTGAGAGAGGAGACTGAGCAAAATGGAGCAAGCAATACTGGAGTGTAAAAATCTTTCCAAGGCCTACGGGAAGGACCTGGCTCTCAATAATATCAATCTAAGCATAGGCAGAGGGAAGATTGTTGGTCTTCTTGGCCCAAACGGGAGCGGCAAGACGACTCTTATAAAGCTTGCCAATGGTCTTCTTGTGCCTACAGGGGGAGAAATTCTTATAGCTGGCCAGGCCCCGGGAGTAAAGTCCAAGAGGCTTATTTCTTACCTGCCGGATAAGAATTACCTTGATGACGACCAGAGCGTAGATTCTATTATCCAGCTTTTTGTGGATTTTTATGATGATTTCGATAAGGAAAAGGCCTACAGAATGCTTGCAAGCCTTGATATTGATCCTTCAAAGAGGTTTAAGATTCTTTCTAAGGGGACCAAGGAGAAGGTCCAGCTTGTTCTTGTAATGAGCAGGAGGGCAGACCTCTATCTGCTTGATGAGCCAATTGCAGGAGTTGACCCTGCAGCAAGGGATTATATCCTTGATACTATTATCAGCAATTACAGCGAAGAATCTACGGTTATTATTTCTACCCATCTTATTTCTGATATTGAAAAGGTTCTCGATGAGGTTGTTTTTATCCAAAAGGGAGAAATCAAGCTTCACAGCACGGTAGATGATATCAGGGAGGCCCATGGCAAGAGCGTAGATGAGTATTTTAGGGAGGTGTTTAGAGCATGATTATTAAGCTTTTGAAATATGATTTGAGGGGTATGGGGAAAAAACTTCTTCCTTTATATGGCCTTGCCCTGGCCCTTAGCCTGATAAACAGGCTGAATGATACGCTTTTTATCAGGCCTCTTTTGGAGGGCGGTGGCTTGTACAGGGCCAGCTCCTTTGCTGCTACCCTTTCAGGTATTTTAATGGGGGTTTTTGTTATTACCCTTATAGCTATCTTTATTGTTACCTTTTTTATGCTTATTGCAAAATACAACAGGTCTGTTTTTGGCGATGAGGCTTATCTGACCCATACCCTGCCAATTACCCAGGACCAGATAATTATTTCCAAGGCTCTGAACTTTTTGTTCTGGGGCTTTGTCAGCACCCTGGTGGCAGGAGTTTCTTTTCTTATCCTGACCCTTGGGACTGATAGCTGGAATTATTTTGGGGTAATGTGGCAGAGCTTCTCCTCCTCCTTTGCCTATGTGTGGGGCTCTATTGGTGCAAACAACAGATTGGCAGCAGGCCTCTTTGTCCTGACCGGCCTCCTTGGCCCTCTTGCAGAGATTCTGAATATCTTTTTGTGCATTGGTATTGGCAATAAGTTCAGGCATAAGATTGCAGCAGGGGTTGTGGCCTATCTCATCATAAATTCTCTTATGAGCGCCCTTACAGGCGGGACGACCAGCAATCTGGCCGAAAGAATGGTTCTTATCCAAAATTACAATCCTGCCCATTACCTGCAGGCTAATTTTCTTCCTCTGGCCCTCTTTCTCCTTCTTGTGACTGTAGGCCAGACCCTTATCTACTATTTTGCAACCAGGTATCTTCAGAATAAGCAGCTGAATCTTGACTAATAAAGGGAGCCATCTATACAGGGATGGCTTTCTTCTTCATTTTTGTTTACTCTCCCCTTCTTTATGGTATAATCATTGTATTCAGATAATTTTGAAGGGAGCTTGCCATGTACGATTTTACAGATATTAAAGAATATCCGACATTCAAGACAATAGAGGAGATTTCTGAAGGATGGTCTACTGACAGAAAGTTTTATGTTGAAACGAAGGACTCCAAAAAACTGCTCCTCAGGATTGCTGATATTAAACTGGAAAAACAAAAAAGGCTTGAATTTGAAAGAATCGGGGCAATTTCCGCCTCAGATATCAGGATGGCCAAGCCCCTGTCCTTTGGCCTGTGCAATGGAGGAGAGGCTGTTTATATGCTCCTTACATGGGTTGAGGGAGTCCCTCTCAGAGGCCAGCTAAAAAAAATGCTGCCCTCAGACCAGTATTCTATTGGTCTTATGGCAGGCAAAATGCTAAAGGCAATCCACAGGGTTCCTGTTGCTGACAAGCAGGTGGCAACAAAAAGCGACCGCATGGCCCACAAGCTAAACAAGCTCCAGCTTTATGAAAGCAGCTATGTGAGGGTTGGGGATGACGAGGATGTGATAGGCTTTGTGAGAAGCAATATAGATAAAATTTATAAGACCCCTCCTGTCTACAGGCACGGGGACTTCCACTCAGGCAACCTTATATGGACTCCCGACGGGGCCCTGGCTCTTATTGACTTCAACCGTATTGACTGCGGCGACAGGTATGAGGATTTTAGGCATATCCAGCTGATGGATGCTGACCAGAGCATCCCCTTCGCTACGGGGGTTATTGACGGCTACTTCGATGCGGATGTACCGGATGAGTTTTGGGAGGTTTTCTCTGTTTACGTGGCCCAGACAGCCATGACCGAAATAAACTGGGCCGAGAGGTATGGCATAGAGGAAATCGAATCCATGAGGGAAAAATACTACAAGGCCTACAATGACTTTGACGGCTTTAGGTCTCTTGTGCCGAGGTGGTATGAAAAGCTTAAATAAAATAATAAAAATCTCTAAGGAAAGCAGGTAAGACAGCCATTTATGAGGGACTACCTTGTTAAATATGCTAAATACACAACTAATATTTTAATATGGATTCTTGGGGCCTTGCTGTTTATGAGCATTGCCCCAAAAACCCTGAGCATTGCTTTACCCTTTATTTTGGGCTGGTTTATTGCCCTGATGGCCAACCCCCTTGTTAAGTTTCTTGAGTCAAATATGAATTTAAAAAGAAAGTTCAGCTCTATGATTATTATTGTGCTTGTTCTTTCTCTTTTGGTGCTTGTTATGTACCTGGGCATAGCCAAGCTTGTCAGCGAGGCTGTGGCCTTTGGTAGCCAGATGCCCAGCATGTACACCTCCCTTACAGATGACTTTGCCCGTATAAGGGAAAGCTCCCAGGATATTTTAAACAATATCCAGCCTGATGTAAGGGCCGCTATTTTGAATTTTTCCTCTGATGCTATCAAGATCCTTTCTGACCTTGCAGAAAATGCGGGCAAAGCCTTGGTGGAGGCAGCTACCTCCCTGGCCAAGAATATACCGTCAATTTTTATTGCCTTTATAATTACTGTGATATCCTCTTATTTTATGCTGGCCCAAAAAGAAGAAATCTCTGCTATTTTTAAGAGAAGGGTGTCTGTCAAGGGCAGGAAGACCCTGGACATCTATTCCAAGGGGGTCAACAAAATAATAGGAGGCTACTTCAAGGCCCAGTTTAAGCTCCTGGCCATAGTGGGTCTTGTGCTTTTTATAGGCTTTTTGTTTTTGAAGGTCAACTACGCCCTGCTCTTTTCCTTCCTTATTGCAATCCTTGATTTTCTCCCGTTTTTGGGGACAGGGACTGCTCTTGGCCCTTGGACCATCTTTGCCCTTATCTCGGGTGAGTATTCCCTGGCTACAGGTCTTGTTGTTATCTACCTGATAACCCAGGCAATAAGGAGGATCCTTGAGCCCAAAATCCTGGGGGATACCATAGGCATGAGTCCCCTTTTGACCCTGGTTTTTATGTACGTGGGTTACAAGCTTTTTAGTGTTTGGGGGCTGATTTTTGCTGCTCCCTTTGGCATGATTCTTATTACCATCTACAAAAACGGAGCCTTTGATAATATGATTTTTATCCTAAAGGATATGTGGAATGATATCAGCCTCCTAAAAAATATTGATAGCTACAAAAAATCTGCCAAGGCAGATGAATAAAAGTAAAAAGTCCGGTTCCCCGGACTTTTTGTTTATTGTCTTGCCTGCTCCCTTATATCCCTCACCATATCCATAGCAGCTTTTTTATTTTTTTTGTCCTCATACATTCTTTCGTCAGCTATCTTAATAAGCTTGTCCATATTATCACCGTCAAGGGGGTAGAGGGCACAGCCATGGCTAAGGAGGATCTTGTGGGGTTTGCCCTGGATAAGGTAGTCCTCGTCAAAGCGCCTGTACATCCTCTCTATATAGGCTTTTACCTCGTCTTCGCTTGTGTCCTTGATAAAAACAACAAATTCATCTCCTCCAAACCTGGCTACAAAGGCCTTGTCATCGTAGACCTCCTTGAGCCTATTTGCAGTTGTTATCAGCATCCTGTCCCCTTCTGAGTGACCGTATTTGTCATTTATGACCTTGAAAAAGTTGATATCCATAAATATAAAGGCGTGCTTTTTGTCCCTTTGCCCCTCCATGGCTTCTTCAGCGTTTTCAAAAAGACTTCTCCTGTTAAGAAGCTTGGTCATGGAGTCATGGTAGGCAATAAACCTGTATTTTTCTTCGCTTATTTTTCTTGTTTCGATTTCGGTCTGAAGCTCGGCAGTCCGTTCTTCTACCTGCTTTTGGAGGTTTTTTTCTGCATTGGCCAGCTCCTTTATGGAGTTTATGAGGTCTGTTACCTCCTTTACAGTGTAGATTCCCCCTATAATGTCTCCAAATCTGTCCTCTACATTAAAGCGCTTTAGAAATATATGCCTGTCAAGACTGGCTTTGTCAGTAAAGGTTAGGTATTCTTCAGCCAGCAGGTCATGGCCAATCTGAGATTTTCTGAATTCCCTTATTTCTTCAAGCCTTTTTCCCTTGAGCTGGTCTCTGTGGTCATAGCCTGTAAGCTCCAGGAGTCCCTGGTTGCAGTAGATTATTTCGCTAAGGTTGTTTTCAACAATGATACCATCGTCTATATTGTTCATTATCTTATAAATCATCTCCGACATATCCAGATGCAGGAGGTTGTTTCTTTGGATAAAGTAATAGATTACAAGAACCTGGGGCAGGGCCACGATGCTGCCGACAGGGGGCAGCTCCTTGAGGTAGTCTACCAGGCTGATAAGGCCTGCCGGCGTTACTGTGTCCACGTAGGCTACAAGGGCCTGGCTTATCAGCATGGTAAGGAGGATATAAAAGTATGCCTGCTTTTCCCTTTTGGTCCT